>CAZOMM010000013.1:0-34119 GCA_964581165.1 uncultured Coriobacteriaceae bacterium | reverse complement strand
CGCAATTTACGTGCGAGTTTACTATTTTAGAGGGAAAATTGATACCAAAATAGAGGGAATCTGAGTACTAAAATAGAGGATCACTCTCTCACTTTCTTCACTTCTATCTAGCCATCGGCGAAACCCTTAACCAAATAATTCAGTGAATATCAGCGGGCAACAAAGGGTTCGAGGAAATGGAGATCGACGAACGACTCAGAGAGATTGCGAACCTAATCGAGAACCTGCTGAAAGAGAACGGAAAGTTCATTCAGTTTGACTATTCAAGAGTGATGCTCGGGTACATCGTCACTGACACATCTCTTCATATCACTTACAATCATCACTGACAGTGTTTGCAAAACTGTGAGTGAAGTGTGAGAAAAATGTCCATCAACGAAATACTTAGCATCTTGCGCAAGCAAGGATGTGATGATGCGCATTATGAGGCGAAGTCATGTGCTCAGGATCTGTCTAAAGACGTATGGGAATCGGTGAGTGCTTTTGCCAATACGGATGGCGGCACGTTACTGTTAGGCATCAACGAAAGAGATGGCTTTGCTCCCGTGAAGGACTTTCGAACGGATAGGGTTTGCGATCAGTTTGTTTCGGGAATGGGTGATGGTGGCTCACCTAGTTGTCTGACAAATCCGCCCGAGTATCACATTGAGCGGGTGGTATGCGAAAACGAAATAATACTTGTTGTCCGCATCGATGAGCTTCCAATATCGCAGAAACCTTGCTACATCAAAGCGCGTGGCGTGCTGGGAGGCAGCTATAAGAGAATCGATGACAAAGACATAAGATTGTCTGAAAATGAAGTCTATGCGCTTCAGTCTGCAACGATTGTCGATCAGTCCGACCGTGAGTTGGTCGATGGTGCCACAGTTTCTGACTTAAACGAAGCTGTATACGAGGCGGCGTTCTATCGTTCATTGCAACTTGCTCCTCGCTCTTTGCATGGCGCTAGCGACACATCTGAACGTTTAAGACGACTTAACTTTACTGACAGTCAAGGCTTCGTTATGCGCGCAGGGCTACTTGTTGCAGGGAAGTATCCTCAACAGTTTTTTCCAAAACTACACGTTGATGTAGCGGTACATCCAGGAGTTGCCAAAGGTGCTTCGGGTGAACTTCGCTTTTGTGACCGAACAATTTGTGAGGGTACATTAGGCGAGATGATAGAAGACGCTGTAGCTGCCGTAGTCAAAAACTTGCGACGTCGATCGGTGGTGCGCGGAGTGGGTAGATATGATGAGCTAGAGATTCCAGAAATCGTTTTGCGCGAGGCGATTGTAAACGCATTAGTTCATCGCAGTTATAACAAACGATTTGATGGCGAATCAGTTGCTGTTGACATATTTGATGACCGTGTCGAAATTATCAACCCGGGAGGGCTTTGGGGAAAGTCGCGAGTTGATCTTGCCGACGGTAGGTCATGCTGTCGAAACGCCACCATCATGAAGCTGATGTCGTTTATTTCGCTGCCAAGCGGAACAGGATTTTTGGCTGAAGGCAATGGAACTGGTATTCCGCTCATGATGGCGGAGATGAAAAAGAATCATCTCGATCCGCCAGAGTTTTATCCAGCAATGGATCATTTCAAAGTGATTCTCAGACGTTTGCATGAGGAGGGCAGGCACAGCGCTGTTGTAGCAGAGAAAGCGGATGCTGTAGAACCTTTACTTCAAGAAGGCGGAGAGATGTCTATTCGAGAGCTTGCCGAGAAAAGTGGCATGTCGATTAGCCAGGCGCGTCGGCGGGTGAAAGATCTTATTGATCGCGGCATCGTTGAGGCAACAGCACCACCGACGAGCAAAAATCGAAAATATCGGCTTGTCTGATTGTCTCGGATATCTGTGAATCACATATGCGCGCGCCCCCGCCTCCGCCCCCGGAAACGATAAATATCCTCACGAGCAAGCAGGTCGCGCGTGGCTTTTGGCATGGGTTCGTCAAGTATTTTGCAGAAGGAGTCAAATGCTTCGGCGGTAAGTTTGATCGTATTTGCTTCTTCGATATCGGCGCGTGCGGCCTCGTCGAGTTTACTGGTAGACCACTGTGAAAGAGTTTGCCCCTTAAGAGCAGCTGCCTTTTCGTAGCTGAGCCGCTGAGCTTGTGTAAGTCTAAGATCCATGCGGTGCTGTTTTCCAGTTGTTTGGATCGCCATAGCTATCGTCTCTCTCTATTTAAACAAAGTCATTTTCTATTGTGCGGATATTATCCGTACCAACAAGCTCTAATCTTTTCACTCATTAGAAAACGTATCACACCGCACTTACCGCTTGATTGAAATCGCAAGCTAGATAGATGGAGGGCATGTCCAAAAATGTCCACGCCCCCCGAACTTGAAGCTCCTAGATCGCCTCGTTTCGCAGCACCTCCACGGTATTGAGTGCCCTAGATCTTAGCAAGGCGTAGATTACACCGGCGGCGAGCACTCCTAATACCACCAGCACCGCCAGACCTGCGCTGGCCCAAGGGAATCTAAAGCTTATGTCCTCAAACGAGATGCTAATCGCCAGCAAAAAGATAAGCGATAACAGTGCCGATACTATTAGCCCAAGCAGCAGTCCTCTGATCGCGTAGCTGGCACACTCACAAAAAAGCATCCTTACAAAGCTACGGTTATCCATTCCTGTTGATCTCAGCACCGCGAACTCACGGGTTCTAAGGAGGATATTGGTGGCAACCGTATTGAACACATTGGCGATTGCGACTACAAGCATGGTGACCGTAAAGCAAAGAAGGAAGAGCTGGATGGCCCTGAATAGCATTATGGCCTCTGTTAGATCTTCGGTTGTGTCGATCACACTGTAGTTGGCGATGTTATCGAGATCTTCCAGTATCTCGACAATTTCTGTAGCAGCCTCGGCGGGATCATCGGCCGAATAGGCCATAAGTCCAGTGTATGTGGCAAAGATGCTGGCGCTCAAATCGCTCAAATCGCTCAAATCGTCCGATATGCCCCCTGCACTCTGCGCGATATAGGAAGGCAAAAGGATTGTGGGTATGTACGAGTAGTAGCCTACGGCACTGAGCACAGAGGGCGGATTGTCGCAAAGGGCTCCGATTTCTATGTCCATGCGGCTGCCTACCTCCGTAAGCGACATCTCCACAATTTCGGTTTCTTCGTCATCCGATAGCGAGTCGATGGGGGAATATCCGGCAACAAGTTCCCCACTTTCGGAGAGGATGACACCTAGACTGATCATGCCTTCGATCTCGCGGACAGCATAGAGGGAGATCGTTCCGGTGGAAGCAAAGACCTTGCTGTCTATGTAATTAAGGCTTTCTGGATCCACACCTTGGTAGCGGTCTAGACCTATTGCCACCGGATTGTCAGGATCGCAGAATTTCTGCGTATCCAAGCCCATCTCGTTAACTAGCTCATACCAAAGGGTCTCGTCTAGGTAAAAGATCGCCACGTTGCCTAGGTAATCACCCTCAGAAGAGATTGGATCGGGGTCCGACTCCGATGAGTTATATTTATGCTCCGCTTCTATAATTTTGCGAGAGGAGTCGAGCAATATAGAGGAGGGAACAAAAGCTGTTGTTTGTCCCTGGAGGGCTGAGCCTATGTGTTCGATTCCTTGGAGATTTTCTAGTTCCTCCCTGGCTCGCGATACTCCTGTAACAACATTGGAACTCTCCTCGTCCTCGTTCCATTCAAAGACGCTTATAAGTATGTCGGACTCTCCGCCTGCTGCACCCGCTTCTATGCGGCTTTGTATCGGATTGAGATAGGCCGACACTAGGCCAGTGATAACTATAAGCACCACTCCAACCGCAAGCGATATCACTACGGTTCGTCCCCGCGATCCGGCTCGCCTCATATTTCTTCCGGCAAGAAAGCCTGGTAATCCCATCAGGCGGCCCCATATGCCTTTTCTGGGGTTTGGCATCGTACTGGAGCGGGAGATCCGACGCATCTCTCGTCTTGACAACTTTATTACCGTGTTTTGACGTACAGCATCTACGGCGGAGACCTTCGAAGCTCTGATTGCTGGGATCCAAGCGCTTATCAGCATCATTACTGCAGCGCCGATCGCCGTGATTAGCAAGATCTTCGGACTTACTGTTAGGCCAAGCCCCTCTGTGGAATCTAGGATTACAGCAAAGGCCCCCGAGCTTGCCTGCAATACCATCGCAGTGCCTGCAAGTCCTATCAGGATGCCTGCCGGGATGGCTATCACGCCTATGAGAAGGGCCTCGGCAAACACCGTTCTAGAGAGCTGGCCGCGCGAGGCCCCGATCGAAGCCAGCAGTCCGAACTGCCGCGTGCGTTCTGCGACTGAGATCGAAAATGAGTTGTATATGAGCAAGATGCCGGCTATGGCCACAACGGCCGCAAGTATCGAGGCATATGCCCAAAGCGTTATCCATATCTCCCCGTCTCCAGTGATTCCTTGGTATCTGAGCAGGTTTTCGTGGATCAACACATAGGGAAGGCTTGGATCTTCGATTTCGGAGCTGGTATCAGGGGAGGCCCTGCTCTCAGCTTCTCCTTCTGCGTATTCCTGTGCATCGACTTCGTTTTCAGTGCTGATTCCGAGGGCATTTTCGAAGGAAGCCCGCAGCTCATCGAGTCCAGAACTCACCGAGGTATTGGCCCATATTGTGCACAAGCTTCCCGGGCCGCTTTCTTCGGCGCAGACTAGGCCAATGCTTCCCGCTTGAAGATACTGTCCAGTTAAGGCCGAGGTCGTGGCGCTGTAGTCGTAAAAGCCCACAACGGTGAACTCGCGACTCACCACATCAACAAGCTCTACATTTACAGAGACTGTGGCCTGCTGGCTGCTTGCGGCCTGTTGAGTGGCTGTGGCCTCCTGGGTATCTGAAGTCTGTTGAGTGGCTGTGGCCTCCTGGGTATCTGAGGCCTCCTGGGCATCCGCAGCATCCTGACTGTCCACGTTTTCCACATCATCGTCGGCACCATCGGCTGCCAACAACGCCATTGCTTGCACGGCGCAGATCTCAGATCCGTTCCAGGCTACTTCGGCGGAATCTCCCGTTTCTATCACCTGTGCTTGCACTACAAAGCGTCCCAAATCGAGATTGAGTGTCGAACCCACGGCAAGCTCGCCCTCGCTTCGAACTCCTGCATCTTGGAAACCTTCACCTAAGGTCATTCCTTCTAGATAGTCGGGCAGCGCTATCTCTCCTGTAGCTTGAGGCAAACGTCCGCTGGACATCTCGGGTACAAGCGCCATTTGCACACCACTAGGATCCAAGACCCCTTTGAGCGCCTCAGGCAGTGACATCAATGTGATACCCACGTTCCCCAGATAGGCTGCGTCATCCTCACCTAAACTCGCCGTGCCCAACTCGCGTGAGGACGTGAGATCCGTGATCTTTGTCGAAGCTTTTGCGCCCTCCACGCTCTCGTCATCCACCCCCATCGCGATGGCCTGCCAAGATCCCTCTGTGCTCATCATGACATTGAGCATCATCCCTTGAAGGCTTGTGACCGTGGTGCCGATCCCTGTGAGCAGGGCGCAGGCCAAGGCTATCCCCACGATAGATACTGCGGTACGCGTTCGGTTGGCTTTGAGGGATTTGAGTGCAAATTTGGAGAAGATGCTCATGCTATCTTCTCCTCTCGTCGGAGATGATCCGTCCGTCTTCGATGGCTATCACCCGGTTGGCCATCAGCGCGACATCCTCGTTGTGGGTGATCACCACCAGAGTCTGTCCGAGGCGTTTATTGGAGTCGTAGAGCAGGCGCATTATCTCCATTGAGTTTTTGGTATCTAAGTTGCCGGTGGGTTCATCTGCCAAGACAATCGCCGGGGCGTTCATCAGCGCCCTGCCGATCGCCACACGCTGCTGCTGTCCTCCAGAGAGTTGATTTGGAAGGTGATGCTCCCTGCCTTTGAGGTCGAGTGTTTCTAGCAGGCTATCCAGTCTTTCTTCATTGACCTTTCGTCCGTCCATCAGCACTGGCAGGGTCATGTTCTCCACCACGTTGAGGATTGGTATCAGGTTGTAGAACTGATAGATCAAGCCCACCTCGCGGCGACGGAAGATTGCCAGTTGCTCATCACTGCGTGCAAAGATATCTGCACCCTGCAGCCTCACGGTGCCCGATGTGGGCCTGTCCACTCCTCCCATCAGGTGCAGCAGCGTCGACTTGCCGGATCCCGACGAGCCTATGATCGCCAAAAACTCTCCAGCTTCAATCGAAAAGCTCACATGATCCAGAGCTTTTACCGCTGTTTGACCCGATCCATAGATCCGAGTGAGATTATCTACGGTCAAAAACTCCATAGTTTTTCCTCTCTGCTTTGAGCGGGTCTGTTGTTTTATTGATGCTGCCTTGTTGCTGTTGCTTTATCACTGTTGTTTTATTGCTGTTGCTTTACCAATCAGACCCACAGGCTGCTTTGGATTTTCACTCGGTATAGATGATTGGTGATTTTGCTTTCGCAAAGATGATCGCAAAGTGACACTTTGGTCATCTTTTTACCAGCGTAGATAAATCTAAGCAGCTCTGCGTTACCATAGCAACTAAAACTGCTGTAGCACAGGAGGAATATAGGTGCGCATTCTATTGGTAGAAGACGACCCTTCTATTGTTGCTGGCTTAAAGGAACTTTTAGGTTCCGATGGATATGACGTTGTTTGCGCTCAGGATCAGGATAAAGCGCTGGAACTTGCAAGCTCCCCTGATTATGTTATCGATCTCGTATTGCTCGATGTAACCTTAAGGCAAGGGAGTGGATTTGCGGTATGTAGCGCTCTTAAGTCACGTAATCCTGCAACTCCTGTGATATTTCTCACTGCCTCTGGCGACGAAGTAAGCACAGTTGCTGGCCTTTCTATGGGAGCAGACGACTACATCTCAAAGCCATTTAGGCCCCGTGAGCTTCTTGCTCGAATTTCGGCAGCACTAAGGCGTTCTAGAAAAGTATCCCCAACCATAGAACTAGGAAGTATTGTCATCGATCCAGAAAGCGCAGTGGTTTCCAAACGAGGGGAGGAGATTGTTCTCTCTGCGCTGGAATACCGTCTACTTTTGCAATTTGCATTAAACAAAGGAAAGCTGATCACACGCGAACGCATGCGAGAGGTGCTTTGGGATGATGCAGGTGCCTATGTAGAAGACAACACTCTCTCTGTCTATATAAAGCGTCTTCGAGATCGCATAGAAGACGATCCTTCAAATCCACAAATCATAGTTACGGTTCGCGGACTTGGTTACAAAGCTGTGGCTTAAAAAGATGCTGTTTAGGAATAAGGAACTCTATATCGCTGTGTTGGCATCGATTGCTGTTATCGCTGCAGCTTGTTTGATAGAGGGCTTCTTGATTGGGAGCTGGCCTGCTGTGCTTGTGACCCTGATCGCCGGCGCAACGCTAATTGTTGTCCTCTTCTTGTCTGCGCGCAAAAGGTACCTCGATATTGCAACCCTATCAAACCAAGTGGATGAAATCTTGCACGGTGCCAGGGATCTCTCCTTTGATTCCATGAAGGAAGGGGAACTTGCTGTACTCGCCAGCGAGATTGACAAGATGAGTTCTAGGCTCATTCTTGCAGCCGAGGAGCTGGAGCGCGAAAAATCTTTACTTGCAGATTCGCTAGCTAATATCTCCCATCAGATTAGAACCCCTCTTACCTCACTTGGACTTCAACTCGAGCTGGCACTAAGAAACAAACAAGATCCCGAGCGACAACTGCAATATCTTCGAGAGATGCGCTCTATCATCGAGCATATTCAGTGGCTAGTCTCGGCCTTGCTTAAGTTTGCTCGCTTAGATTCAGGCGTAATAACAATGGAGATGTCTCGTATTACGCTATCGGAGCTTATAAGAGATAGCGTTAGGCGTTTCGAGCTTTCTTATGAACTAAAGGGAGTGCAGCTCAAACTCTCCCTAGACGAAAAAGTTTCTTTTATGGGAGATAGGGCTTGGATGGCCGAAGCCCTGCAAAATATCCTCAAAAACTGCCTAGAGCATACGCCTAAAGGTGGACTTGTTGAGATTTCTACTACAGAAGATAGCCTAGCAACAAGAATTAGCATTTGTGATAACGGGCCGGGGATTTCAAAAGAGGATCTCCCGCATATATTTGAGCGCTTTTATAGGGGTGCCAACAGCAGCATTAGCGAGGTTAACCCACAAGGCCTTGGCATTGGTTTGGCGCTTGCTAAAGAACTTATTGCCGCCCAGGGTGGTGTTATCAAGGCTCACAATCGTCGAGACGGCGGGGCCTGTTTTGAGATCATATTCCCTAAAGCTGTGCTGTGAGGGGGCCGTGAGGACAGCTGTGAGGTCAGCTGTGAGGACGGGATTACTGTCGAGACCCATCTAGTAGTCTCAGTGTCTCTAGTCTTACAAGCTCCTCATCATCAACAATTGCATCAAGAGCACCAGGAAGGGCCTTGGCTTTTAAGGGTGTGTGAGCGTGTGCCATCTCGCCATCAAACTGAATTGGTAAAACAGGATTGGTAATAACTTCAACCTCTCTACCCGCATAAATCTCTAAAACTCCGGTTCTGGTTGGGAACTGCCCTCTCTTGTCGAGAATGGCGGCCACAAGCGCTGGTATCAGCATTAACTTATTGTCAGCCTTAAGAACCACAACCTCGAGTAGTCCGTCTTGAGCATCGTTAACGTGTGTAACCGAGATGTCTGGGGCTATCTTTCCAAAGTTAACCAATACAACTCCAATACCAGAGGTGTTGTATTTTTTTCCATCGACGATCAGTGTGATTTTGGCTTTGGTTGGCTTTTCTGTGATCAGAGCCGAGACATAGTAGGCGTTCTGTCCAAGTATCCCCTTTAGACCCGTTGCAGAATCCATGATCATTGCGTCATAGCCGGCACCTGCCATTATTGCAAAGCCATGCCGACAATGAGTTCCGCTCTCGTTGGTGTACTCCAGTTCGCCTAGATCATAGGTTTCGATATTGCGTTTGCGTACCATATCTGCAATGGCTCTTGGCTCTTCGGGGCTAGAGAGATTCATGCTGAGTAGATTGCCCGTTCCAGCCGGAAATGGCACAACAGGAACTTTTCTGTATCGAAGCTCGTAACAAACAGAGGCAACCGTGCCATCTCCACCAGCTGCAACCACTACATCAAAGCTTTCGGCATCGGCTACCAGTTCGCTTGTCGACTTGTCTGGCGAGACGTTTCGGACAACTAGCTCATCGCCAGCCTCACCGATTATTCGGAGGAAGTCGTAGATGGCGCTATCACCGAGTCCCGAGCTTTTGTTGTTTATAACCAGTAGTCTCATAAGATCGCTTCTTGTTTTGGATAAGATAACTTAGACACTATAGCTTAACCGGGCCTAAACTACGCAATGCTTCATCCCGGAGAATGGCTTAAATTGATAAAAATAGCCGGGATAATAGCCGCAGCGTTAGCTAGGACAATAGGCGGAAGTCGGGACAATAGGCGCAGCGTTAGCCAGGACAATAGGCGCAGCGTCCACTATTTGTAACGTTCGCTATTTGGAACATCCACTATACGGGAACTATTTGGGAGTTTTATTTGCTGATTTCAAATACACAGGCAATGCTGGAGATGCTCCAGCGTATCGAGGGCTGTCGAGCACTGGCCATAGATACCGAGTTTATGCGAGATAAAACTTACTATCCGTTGCTTTGCTTGGTACAGATGGCTAGTGACGATGTTGAGTTTGTTCTCGACCCTCTTTCTATCGGTGATCTTTCGCCTTTAGCAGACATTCTTACAGATCCCCGCACCGTAAAGATCTTTCATGCAGGAAGCCAAGACCGCGAGCTGCTTTTTCATAACTGCGGAGTTGCTACCTCTCCTGTTTTTGACATTCAAACTGCTGCGCCCTTGCTGGGTATGTCACAGCAGGTTGGCTATGCTACGGCGGTTCAGGAGTTATGCGGGGTTAAGCTTAAAAAGCTTGATTCTCTTACCGATTGGACGCTGCGACCGCTGTCGATGAGTCAGCTTAAATACTCGCTCGAAGATGTGCGCTATCTCATTCCAATGTACGATCAGTTAAGCAGTAAACTCAAAGACATGGGTCGTTTACATTGGCTCGACGATGAGTTCGCACGCATGTCTGATCCCAAGATTTTTGAACGTCCCGAATCTGAACTGTGGCACAAGGTTAAAAAAAGCAATTCGCTCCCTAGGTCTCAGCTTATCCATGTATCCAACATTGCAATTTGGCGTGAAAAAATTGCCAAAAGACGCAATATTCCAAGAAAATGGGTGCTTCCAGATGAATTGCTTGTCGAAATAAGCCGCGTAGAACCCCAAACTGTAGAAGAGCTTTATCGGATTCGTGGAACTCGAGAAAAGCTAAACAAGACCATGGCTCAAAATCTTGTGCATATAATTGAGCGGGGCAAAAAGAGTGATCCTTCTACTTGGCCTTCTAAGGGCAAAAGGGTTCATACTCCTGTGGGCGCAGATGCTATAAGCGATGTGTTGATGGGCTTGGTTAGACTTAGAGCCAGAGAAAACAACATAGCTCCTCAGGTGTTGGCTACACACGACGATTTAATGTCACTTGCCAGTGGCAAACGAGAGAAACTCGATTTGCTACGCGGTTGGAGATTTGAGCTTGTTGGAAGGGAGCTTCTTTCGTTTTTAGATGGGGGAGAAACTCTTAGAATCGTAGACGGAACTCTAACTGCGGAGAGGCTCTTAGGATCGTAGAGATCACGGGCAGAAATCTAACTGCGGAACAACAATGATTGTGGACGGAAACGATTACGGACGAAAATCTAGCTGCGGAATAACAACGATGTGAGGTGTATGAGATGTTTTTTGATTCGTCGTATTTATTGATAATTGTGGTCACGCTAGTCTTAGGGCTTGGTTCTCAAGCAATGATCAATCGTACTTACAAAAAATGGTCCAAGGTTCCTGCGCGTTCGGGCATAACCGGTGCCGAAATGGCCCGCAGAATGCTAGATGCTAACGGACTTTATGATGTTTCGGTGGTAAGAATCGCAGGTGAGCTTACCGATAACTATGATCCAAGAACATCTACCCTGCATCTGTCCGAGGGCGTTTATGGCTCTACGTCGGTTGCTGCCACAGCAATTGCTTGCCACGAGGCAGGACATGCAGTTCAGCATGCCAAGGGATATGCACCAATTAAGATCCGCATGGCCGTGGTGCCTGTGGTTAATTTGGCATCTAATTTGTGGATGATCCTTTTAGTTGTGGGCTTCATACTCAATATCTTCAATTTGGTTTGGGCGGCAATTGCAATGTATGCCTGTGTTGTGGCTTTTCAGATAGTGACATTGCCTGTGGAATTTAATGCATCGGGGCGGGCGATGAATTCTATTAGAAGCATTGTGATGCTTCCAGAAGAGCAATATTCAGGAGCAAGAAGCGTGCTTACTGCTGCAGCTATGACATATGTGGCATCGGCTTTGGCCTCGATTTTGCAACTTCTTTATTACATAGGATTGGCTGGTCGTCGTGACTAGAGCTGCTGCAAGCAAGGAAGAAAATGCTGCAAAGTCAGCCGTTTTATCTGTTTCTCAGGCTCTTAACTTGGCAAAACGCAGCCTAGAAGGCATCCGCGTTAGTATCGAAGGTGAGATTTCGGAGTTTTCCGACAAGCCGGGTTATAAGGCTGTGTACTTTACCCTCACCGATTCCGATTCTGCTCTGCCTTGCATGATTTGGAAAAACGATTTTGCTCGCGACCCCATTAAGCTGCGCCAGGGAATGCTTGTGCAAATTACCGGGGCTTTTTCGCTCTACGCCGCAAAGGGCCGCATGAACTTTGTTGCTCGTTCTATCAAGCTTGCAGGCGAGGGCGATCTGCGCATTAAGGTTGCTCAACTTGCCAAAAAGCTCGAAGCAGAAGGCCTGATGCGCCCCGAGCGCAAAAAAGCAATTCCTCAATTGGTATCAAAGATCGCAGTAGTCACTTCTCCTCGAGGAAAAGCTATACACGATGTGCTGCGTACTCTTCGCAGGCGTTCACCGCAGGTAGAGGTTTACGTGGCAGGGATTCCTGTTGAGGGAGATTTGGCAGCTGCTGCGATTTCAGAGGGACTCAGGGTTGCAGACGACTCAGACTGTGATGTGATCTTGTTGGTTAGAGGTGGTGGATCCTATGAGGATCTTATGCCTTTTAACGACGAGAGGGTCGCAAGGACGGTGGCGGCATGCAAGCATCCGGTGATTACTGGAATCGGCCATGAGCCAGACAATTCCATTGCCGACATGGTTGCCGATCTGCGTTGCTCTACACCCACAGCTGCTGCTGAGTCTGCCACTATCGAAATCTCCCAGATTGTAAAAAGCCTTCATCAGGCAAGCCAGCGCATGACTTTGGCCCTGCGCTCACAAACAAGTTCCGCTGCTGATTATTTAGCTCAGCTTGCAAGCCGTCCGATCTTTAGTGATCCCAATACTTTGCTTGCAACTTATCTTATGCGTCTTGATATCGATGCCGAAAAGCTTTCAAGAGCTATCCCTAATGCCATACAGGCAGACAGACGAGCCGTAGATGCTGCAGCTGCTTCGCTGCTTGATATTGGTGAGCGAATGCTTGACAAGCCCAAGCAAAAACTGGCTCTATCCGCTGCTAGATTGGGAGATCTTTCGCCTTTGGCAATACTTTCTAGGGGATATGCGGCGGCTTATGACAGCGATGGCCATGTGCTGTCAAGTGTTTCGAATACAGCTACTGGAGAAAAGATTAGCGTGATGTTATCGGATGGACTGCTGGACTGCACAGTAGATGACATACAGACTCGAGAGTGATGTACTGCCTTCCATAAAAGTAATATATAGCCTCCCATAAAAGGCTGCGCAGTATGCTAAAACAAACGGTGATTATCACCTTGGCTGAGAGTTTTGATAGGAGCTTTATATGAGTACAGACGTCGAGACTATGCAGGAACAAATTGAGTTTACAGATGGTGTTAAAGCTGCCAAAGATGCAGATAATTCAATGACTTTTAACCAAGGTCTGGTAGAGCTTGAGCAGATCATCAGAGATCTTGAAGGAAACCAACTAGAACTCGAGGAGAGTCTTAAGCGCTACGAGAGGGGAGTTGGGCTTTTGCGTATGCTGCAGGAGAAGATCTCTCAGGCTGAGCAAAAGGTTACAGTGCTCTTAGGTGAGCTGGAGCCGGATTCTAGCGATGATGTGGACGAAAAGCTAAGTTAGTAAAACCCTACTTATAGGTCCTGCTTATAGGCAAAGTACAGATGGAGGCAAGAATGGCAAGGAATGAAGATTGCATCTTTTGCAAGATAGCTAATGGAGAGATTCCGACCGATATGATAATAGGGACTGAGCATATCGCGGTTTTTAAAGATGCCGAGCCTAAGTATCCCGTACATGTACTTGTGGTACCCAAGGATCACTACGAGAGTCTTAATGATTCTGTTCCGGCAGAGCTGCTTGGTGAGCTTATGGCTTTACTGCCTAAGGTTGCCGATGCTACTGGAATTCACGATTCTGGATTTAGAACTGTAATCAACACTGGCCCAGATGCCAATCAAACTGTAAAGCATCTGCATATCCATGTTGTTGGCGGTGAAGCTATTACGGGATTTTAAAGAGCTTGCACCCAGAATCTGGGCTTGCGGCCAAAGTCTAAAGCCTAAAACTGTAGCCAAAATCCAAGGTCGCAGCTAGAACCTAAAGCCGCAGTCAAAGCCTAGAAGTAATTACTGAATTCACTGAATTTTTGATGCTTGTATATGCTGTGCTTTACATAGGCTATGTAAAGCACAGTAACAGTTGCAGCTACAAGCACAGCTATTAGGACCGTTTGATTCGTGGCTGAGGCAGAAGTTTGGGCTAGATCTGCCGGATCAGAGATTGTTGTTATCCCACCAGTTGCATCTGGATTGACATAGCTAACTGCTTCAGTAGCGACTTCTGTGCTCTCTTTGTCTGAGTTCTCGTCTTCTGTTTCTTCAACAGCAGTAATAGATGCCAAACCTACCACAGAGCTAATGTTGTTTGAATCGCTAGGAACAAAACTCATCAAAACTTGAACGGTGCCATCTTCGAGAACCTGCTTAGGCGAGACAAACCAGAAGTTTCCGTCTACATTTGCAGAACCTTCAAAGCTAAAGCTTGCGGTACTTAGTTGATTTCCTGAGACGATAAGTCCACCACTAGGAAATTCCACTACTGGATCGGCCTTTTCGATTGTGTAAGAGAGCACAAGGCTTTCTGTTTCGCTGCTTCCTGTCTGAGGCAGCGCGTAATTAGAAGCAGTGCCTGCAGATTCAGTATCATCTTCGAGACCTGTAACCACTGCTACATAGCTACCCGCGTCTATGGAATCTCCGCCCTGTAAGCTCACAATGACATTGTCATCGGGCAAAAGATTAGAAACACTAGCTACAACCTCTTTAGCCGTTCCGTCATACACCAAAGCTGTTCCGTCGTCTTCTGTAAAGCCAGACCAGGCAATCTCTACAGTTCTTGGTTCTATCTCAAGACTGCCATCGAGCACTGTAATCTCGTAGTTTTCCAAGGCCTCATCAGTGGGATTTGCAGTGAGTGTATAGCTACCTGCTGGCGCAGAATTGTAACTTTGCCCATCTTTGGACTCGTTGTCATAAGACGAGAGATCTACCTCTTCTCCATTCTCATTAAATATCGAAATATCAAGCAGATCTAGCGCCTGGTCATCTCCAACAAGACTGCCTGATATCACTTCGGCTGTGATCTCGGGTAGTTCATCTCCATAGATGCTTGTTGCATTTGATATCTGGAGACTTAAAGGCATAGCCGTAACATGCAATTCAATGCTTACTTCTGCGCTTAGTGTGGCTTCTGTCGAAGTAGTGTCATCAGTAGAACTTACTGAGGTAAAAATCATAGAACCGCTCAGGGTGTAGGTACCAACGGGCAAAACATCATCGGGGCTGTATGTGCTTGTCTCGCCATCTGAGTTTGTTACCAAAATGTCACTGTCTGTAAGCCAGCTAAAGCTTCCATTGCCAGATCCTGATTTAAAAATGCCTTCGCTTGCAAGTGAGTCTCCGTAGGTAATTTGTGCATACTTTGGAAACATTGCCTGAGCATTGGCGCTTCTAAGCCCATAAACACAGGAGGTATTTTCTGGCAGGCTGTAATTTGATGCGTCTTCTCCAGTAAGTTCCGAGGCCAAGATTTCATAAACGCCCGAGCTGTCATTTTCTGAGCTGTTATCTCCCGAGTCATCATCATTGGCTACAAGTTGAACAGGACTGCTCGTGCTAACTTGCACATCGTCTAGCTCGCCATCGGATCCTATGATAAGGCCTGTGGCATAAGCTACCGGATCATCCAAGCCATCGCTTATCTGTCTTGCATAGGTGTTGCTCCAGCCTAGTCCAACAGTTTTTGGTTCCACTGTCCAAGAACCAAGGACGGTCTGAGATACGGAATAGTTTTGATTTATTTGAGCGTCATCTAGCTTAAGAACATAGTGGCCCGCAGCTGTGTCGTTTAGTTCGCTTGTTTGATCGGACGAGAGATAGTTAGAGATCTCCAAGCCATTTATGCCATAAACAACAGTCAAGCCCAAATCTTCTGCAGTATCCCCATACAGCGGACCTGAGTTAGGATCATCCTCAACCACATCTAGCTCAATAACTCCGCTATCTGGGAATGGATCACCATAGGTGGTGGTGATATTGGCGATGCTAACCGCAAGGGGACGTGGAGAAACTTCTAAAGTGGCTGTAAAACAAACTGTAGTATAGGCAGAATCATCCGGACTAAATACAAGCTCTACACTGTCTTCGTAGCTGCCAGCATCAGGCACCCAAGATAGATCCTGATCATCAGACAGTTTTACGGTGCCAGAAAGCTGTTTGCCATCTACATCGTTAAACACGGCTTCTAAGTCTGTGGCTTGGTCTAGACTTTGCCCATACACCAGTTCCACGGTCTCGGCGCTAACAAACTCAGGCTCAGCCTGAACAATCTCATACGCAAACTCTAGGCCAGAATCGGGCAAGCTGTACTTATCGGCATCCTCTCCATCTAGACTCACAATTTTTGCGCTGTAGATTCCAGGAAGCACTTCGTCGCCTTCTTCTACTATCGCAGTAACGTCATCTCCTTCGGCAATATTGCCAAGTACAGGAGTAATGCTGACAGGATTGCCGCTATAGACAATCTCAGACATGCTTTGATCCCACGACACACTTAATTCTCGGGTGCTTTGCGTAGATTGATCTTGGCTATTGGAATTTGAGCTGGAGTTTGAGTCGTCTGTGCTACTAGAACTATTTAGCGTGGAGTTGTTTTGAACTATTAAGGCGATAACATCCGAGATGTTATTAAAAACTATATCGATATCTTCGAGTTTGGAGATTGGACTTAAAGTTATGTAGTCCAAAGATACTTCTGAGGCATCTTCAGTTGCATCTGCTGAAGGTACCTCAGTTGAATCGTTCTGATTATTGGCAGAATAGGAGCTTTGGCTTGCAAAAGCAGTAAACGAACTGCAAAGTAGAAGAAACAGCACTGCTGTCAGAATAGTAGCAAGCCTAAGTGTTAATGCACTGTTGTGTATGTCTGGTCGTTTTTGCATCGCGGAGATTCTACCATTTTGTGCTGTTTAGGCCAAAATGCTCCAGCTAAAACACAAAAGACTCAAAGTTTATACAGCAAAAAACGGCCCGGATTTTGTTTAGGCGTATCCGAGCCGTTTGTCAGTTTAATTTTTTTGCTGCTTATGCGTCGCTAAGTCCGCGCACCGTTAAGTCCGCGCATCATCAAGCCTACGCACCGCTAAGTCCACGCGCTACCTAGCCTATGCGATGTCCAAAATCGGCTTAATAACCTTGCCAGAGGACATATCTTCGATAGCGGTAGCAATATCCTCAAACGCATAATTCTGAGTGAGCTTGTCGATGGGGAATTCGCCCTTCTTGTAGTACTCAACCATTCTGGGGATAAATTCGCGAGGATCTACGCCGCCCTTGGCAAGACCTTTGATCATTCTGCAGGGGTTCATCAGCTCAAACTCTAGGTTGATCGGCACTTCAGCATCTCCGGTAACGCTGATAAGCAGGCAGGTTCCCAGTTTAGCAAGGCACCCGAGAGCATTCTTGATGACAATTGGAACACCGGTGCACTCGAGACTATAATTGGTGCCTTTGCCATCTGTAATTTCCTTGATTGCCTCAATTGCATCTACTTTATTGGAGTTAACAATGTGAGTTGCACCAAATTCTTTGCACATCTCTAGCTTGTCATCAAAGATATCCACAGCAATGATAGGATCGCAGCCGCAGATTTTAGCTGCCATGATGCCGGCCATTCCAACTCCGCCGCATCCAAAGACTGCAATCGAGGAACCTTCCTCACATTTGAGACCTTCGATAACGCTGCCAGAGCCAGTCATAGCGCCGCAACCAAGGGAACACAGGCCCCTGAGGCTATCTTCGTCAACGTCAACAACGATGGCACAATCTGTAGAGGCCATAGCATAGGTTGCAAAAGAACCCTGCATATACATTGCAGAAACCTCTTTGCCCTCAAAGGAGGCTCTGTAGGTTCCATCAACATAGACTCCCTTGAAGAGAAAATCGTTTCCGTTCTCGCAGATAAAGGTATCTCCACTTTCGCACTCTGGACAGTGACCGCAAAACGGCAGACAGATTACTACTCGGTCGCCAACTTTGTGACTGGTAACTCCAGGTCCAACCTTCTCGACAACGCCTACACCTTCATGGCCAAGGATGGTAGGACGAGGCATCGGCACGACACCGTGGAGCACTGCAAAGTCAGAACGACAAATTCCCGAAGCGAGAATTTTTACCAGAACTTCGCCCTCTTTAGGATCAGCTAGTTCGACGGTTTCAAAAGAATACTGCCCGACTTCCTGACTAACTACGGCTTTGATATCCATACTTTTGCTCCTAAACTTTGATCGATGCTTACGATTTTCAGCAACTCCGTGCTACCGTGCTACAGACTATCGCGGGTTTTCACAAAAAGTCTAAAAAAAGAAAGGAAAGCAAAAATTTCTGAATTATTCTAATAATGAAATAAAATTCATGCATTCCTATAAATAAAACCCATGAAAATTAACTTTTTATGAATAATAATGAATCTTCCTGCACTACTTAGAATTTTGTAAATCCAAGCAATTTTTTACATACCCGCATTTGACCCATTTTTGGGATGAGTTATGAACTCCACCTCACGAAGTCAGCCACTTCAAAAAGTCCACTACTTTTGCTTTTGGCATTGTATTGCCGTAATTGCAATTACTCCGTAGGCATCTTCTGCAGAACAACCTCTAGACAGATCGTTTACAGGGGCTGCAAGACCCTGCATGATCGGGCCGTAAGCCTCGGCCTTGGCAAGACGTTGAACTAATTTATAACCAATATTTCCGGCATCGATTTCGGGGAAGATAAGCACATTTGCATGACCTGCAACCTTTGAACCCTTGGCCTTTGATTCTCCAACCGAAGGAACAATTGCCGCATCGAGCTGCAATTCGCCATCGAGAAGTAAGTCGGGAGCCTTTTCTTTAGCAATCTTTGTAGCCTCAACAACCTTGTCTACCGATTCGCCCTTTGCACTTCCGTAGCTTGAGTGGGCAAGCATGGCCACAACTGGCTCTTCGTTGATAAAGGATCTAAAACTCTCAGCTGAGCTAATCGCAATCTCTGCAAGCTCTTCGGCGCTTGGATATTGATTAAGTCCGCAGTCGGCAAATACAAACTTGCCCTGGCTGCCAAATTCACAATCGGGAACAATCATCACAAAGAAAGAGGAGACAATTTTGCTTCCGGGTGCAGTTTTTAGGATTTGTAGTGCGGGACGCAAGGTATCTCCTGTTGAGTGGCAAGCACCGCTTACCATGCCATCGGCCTTGCCCATCTTTACCATCATTACACCGTGATAGGTGGCATCTTTAATGGTCTCGGAAGCCTGCTCAATGGTCATTCCCTTTTTCTTGCGAATTTCGGCAAGCTCGGCTGCCATTTCGTCATGATCGGCCGAATTAGCAGGATCAATGACTTCGATTCCGTCTAGTGATATCCCGTGTTCTGAGATTTTGCCGGGATCTCCTAAAAGAATTATTTTGGCGATTTTTGCATCTGTTGCCATTCTGGCTGCTTTGACAATGCGTTCATCTTCGCCTTCGGGGAGTACGATGGTCTGCAGATCGGCCTTAGCCTGCTCGACGGCTTTGTCCAAAAAATCACTCATATCGCCAAATCCTTTCATAATCGAGTAATAAAAAGACCCGTCAATGATCTTTACCTTATCAAAAGCTCAGAAAAGTTAAAATAATCCTCTTTTTGTTTTGATGGAGTGTGCCTACAACTAGCTCGTTCTCTATGAGTCTTCTCCATGAGACTAGTAGTCTTCTCCGCTGAGATCGTCTCCGCTGAGATCGTCTCCGCTGAGAATTTGCAGTTAATGTAGCTTTGTAATCCATGGAGTAGAATACCGTGGGTATGCGTGATGGCCTAAAGTGTCGTCAATATTTTTAAGGGAAGAATAATACTGTTGATACGATCCATGAGGAGTTTAAATGCCTATTATGGATATCTCGAATAAGGCCCTAGCCCTAGAGCTCGCAAATTACGATGCCATAGTCATAGGCTCTGGATTTGCAGGGTCGGTAGTTGCTCGAGAGCTTGCTGAGAGGGCAAACAAAAAAGTTGCCATACTTGAGTCTCGCGATCATGTGGGAGGCAATGCCTACGATGCATTAGATGAGGCCGGAGTGCTCGTTCATATGTATGGTCCGCATATCTTTCACACTAATGACAAGAGGGCTTACGAGTATCTGTCTCGTTTTACAGAGTGGATCGACTATCAGCACGAGGTGCTGGCAAACCTAGGTGGCAGCTTTATTCCAGTTCCTTTTAACAAAAACTCCATGGAGGTTGTTTTTGAAAAAGAAAAGGCACAGCGCTACATTGACAAGCTAATCGAGGTTTTTGGAGATGAGCGCAAGGTTCCTATCATTGAGCTTCGTGAGCAAAACGATCCCGATCTTTCAGAGATTGCAGACTTTGTTTACGAGAACGTTTTTCTTCATTACACGATGAAGCAATGGGGACAAAGGCCCGAGGAAGTTGATGCTTCTGTTACGGCTAGGGTTCCTGTTTTTATTTCTCGCGATAATCGCTATTTCCAAGATACTTATCAAGGCATGCCGCTTAATGGCTATACGGCCATGTTTGAGCAGATGCTCGACCATTCCAATATCGATGTTTTTCTATCTGTAGATGGCCGCGATGTCCTTACTTTTATAGAGGACGATCAAGACTCCCATATAGAAGTAGATGGTAAGCCCTATCAAGGGATTGTTGTTTATAGCGGGGCCCTTGATGAGCTGTTTGATAATCGCTTTGGGCATCTGCCTTATCGCTCGCTCGATTTTGTTTACGAGACTCACGAGTGCAAGCATTACCAGCCCTGTGGAACAGTTAATTACACAGTTAGCGAGGATTACACTCGCATAACTGAGTTCACCTATCTCACCGGGCAGGATCTCGACGTAACAACAATCATGAAAGAGTATCCTAGGGCTTATACAGATCCTCAAACCCAGATTCCTTATTACGCAATAATCAGCGATGAAAATCAGCGTCACTATAGCCAGTACAAAGAGCTTGCAAATGGATTTTCTAATCTGTACTTGATTGGTCGCTTGGCCGAGTATAGGTACTACAACATGGATGCCATCGTCTCCAAGGCTTTGGAGCTTTCCGATATGCTTTGCGCATAAGGAGGCACTTAAGCCGATGGATATCAACGAAGCTATCAGCGAAGCTACCAAGAATTGTGGGGGAGACGTAAAGATCATCACCTTTACGGTGCCCTGTTATAACTCCGCAGAGTATATGGGTCGCTGCATCCAATCGCTGATTGATGGAACTCAAGGGCATCATGATAAGGTTGAGATACTTGTAGTAGACGATGGCTCTACCAAGGACAACACTTTTGAGGTTGCAGATGCTTGGCAAGAGAAATACCCTGGGCTAATCAAGGCCATACATCAAGAAAATGCCGGGCATGGTGGTGCGGTTAACAAGGGTTTAGATTGTGCCAAGGGTCTTTATTTTAAGGTTGTCGACTCTGATGACTGGCTGGATCCAGACTCACTGCTTGTGACGATTGAGCTTCTAGAGACCTTTTCTCGGAGTTCAGATCCAGTGGATATGGTTCTTACAAATTATGTGTATGAGAATATGGAGCGCGGTCGTGAGGTCATGGACTTTAAGGGCTTGCTTCCAGAAGGTAGAGTTTTTGGCTGGGATGAGGTCAAAAAATTTCCGGTGTCGCGCTATATGATCATGCATACAGTGATATATCGCACAGCCCTGCTAAAAGATTCTGGGATTCGTCTGCCTGAACATACTTTTTATGTGGACAACATCTTTGTTTACGTTCCACTTCCTCATGTAAAGACTCTCTTTTACATCGATTTGGATTTGTATCACTACTTGATTGGTCGTGAGGATCAATCGGTTAACGAAAAGGTGATGATAAGCCGAATTGATCAGCAGCTGCGCATCACTCGCATAATGATCGATTCTCACGATCTTGCCTATGAGGTCAAAAATCCAAAGCTTAGAAACTACATGGTCAACTATCTTCTTATGATGCTTGTAATTTGTAGCGTTTTTGCAATCCTTTCTGATAGGAAAGATCGTTTTGAATTAAGAGATGGAATCTGGAACTATCTAAGAGATCACAATCCCGGAATCTATCCGGTTCTTAGGCACAAGGCCATGGGTATAGGTTGCAATTTCAAGGGCCGCGCAGGGGAATGTGTGATTACCTTCTTGTATCGCATTGCTCGCAGAATATGGAAATTTAATTGAGCTTTAATTGAATGCCGTTTCCGTCAAATGCCATCCGGTCGACTTTTAACAAAGTTGACAACTGTCCGCAGCTCTTTATCATTCGAAATTGTCGTGTATCCGGCCTGTATCTAGCTTTTAGGCAGTTTTTTGCTGAACGAGCGTAGGGCGGGAAATTAGGCGGCAAAAATGGGGTTTTGCTGTCTTGATCTTTTCGTTTATTGGACTCGCTTGTTGGATGTGGTGGCCGTTGTTGTATGCGATGCAACATTTGGGATGATCTAGTAAAAATTAGAAGAAAGAAGGAGAGAGAAATGGCCGTTATTATTGATGCTGAGAATTGTGTTGGATGTGCTGCATGTGTAGATGCCTGCCCTTCTGAGGCTCTTGAGATTAACGACGACAACATTGCTGTTGTAAGCGAGGACGATTGCGTAGATTGTGGCGCTTGCGTTGACTCTTGCCCCTCTGAGGTAATCACTCTGTAAAGGCCGCTGTTTAGTGCGTTTTAGCGCGTTTTAGTGTGCTTTTAGTACGTTTTTGGTACGTTTTAGTGCGCTAAATCTTTTGGATATTTCTCAGAAATAAATACAACAAATCCCCCACTTGATTGATTCAACTGGGGGATTTTTAGTTAACACTGCATTGAATCACCCTTTAACACTGCGCTTAACCACCCTTTAACTCTGCGTTGTACCACCATTAACACTGAGCTGTACCACTCCTGACATAGAGTGGCAACTGCGGGGGTAGCTGTGGCTAACGCGGGTAGCTGCGGCTTATGTGCGACCAACACCGGCCAACACCGGCCAACTCCGAGCAACTCCGAGCAATACAGGCAACTCCATCCTCTATTTAATACGGTTTAATACACCGGCCTTTGCATATTAACGATGGCACTTGCACATTAGCGACAAGGCAACACATTGCCATTTTGTTGTGGTATTTTCATTTGCTGTGCCCTCTTAGCTCAGGGGATAGAGCGTCTGCCTCCGGAGCAGAAGGTCGTAGGTTCGAATCCTACAGGGGGCACCAAATGTACCAAGAAGACAATTTATTCAATGTGCGCCTGAGAGAATAGCCAATCGATTAGGCGTTCACCTGACCGGAGGGATGTTTTACATTCTCTTTACAGGAAATGCTAGATCCGGAGGTTTTAAATGAGTCTTTATACGCCGCAGTACAAACCCACAGGAAACGAGATTGCAGTTATTCGTACCAGCAAAGGTGATATCAAAGTTCAGTTAGCTGGCAAGGATGCACCTATTCATGTGGGTAATTTTGTGGAACTTGCTACCAAGGGCTTCTACAACGGTCTTAAGTTTCATAGATATGTTCCAGATTTTGTTATTCAGGGCGGATGTCCAAATACTCGCAATCTAAGTCCAGAGCAGGTGGCTTCGGGCAATGTTAGTGGTCCTCAACCAGGAACAGGAAACCCCGGTTATTCGATTCGCGAGGAGTACTCAACTAATCCCAACAATGTTCATAAAGATGGAACTCTCGCTATGGCACGTAGCCAAAATCCAAATTCTGCTGGCTCACAGTTTTACTTTTGCTTGGGTGATCAGCCCTTTTTAGATGGTGGATATACCGTTTTTGGCGATACCATAGAGGGATTAGATATAATCTGGAGTTTGCGTGCTGGAGATGTTATCGAATCTATTGAGATAGAAAATCTGGCTCAACACTAGCGGATTCAACACTAACAGGCTCAACACTAGCAAGAAGTTTAGAAGAGATGGGATGCCAGCTTGCTTAATAGAGAAATGCTGGATGAGGCCAAGAGGGCCTATGATTCTGGGGATTATTCTGAAGCTTTAAAGATTTACTACACCTGTATTAAGAAATCTGGAAACTCGCTTGATCCAGGTGAGCACGGGCTTGTTTATCACATGCTCGGAAATTGTCTTATGAAAGTCGGCAGCTACAAGGATGCCGGAGCAGCTTACGAACATGCTCTTCAAGATTCTGCTTACGAAAATCTAACATCAACTAGGTCCAACCTAGGTTTAACCCTTTCGAGCTTGGGGGAGTACGGGCGCGCAGTTGAGCAGTTTGAGGCCGTGCTACGAGATCCAGACTATCCAACTCCATATAAAGCTTATAACGGCCTAGGTAATGCATATATGCAAATGGGCGACTTTGCTGCAGCGGGAACTGCATTTAGAAATGCGGCGGTGGATAATCGCAATCCTGCTCCAGTAAAGTCGCTTTTAAATTTGGGTGTCTGTTTTATGGGCTTGGGTCGCCCACAAGATGCCCTCGATACATACAATGCTATCTTTGAGTTTAATCCAGACCAGGAGACTCTACGTAAGGTCTATGCCAATATGGGGCAGGCCTATGTAGCACAGGGCAAGATGGAAGAAGCTGTAGAGTCTTTTGATAAGGCCACTGCAGACGATATGTATGAGCTGTCTGATGCAGCTATGGCTGATTACTTTAGGGCCAAGAGCGCAACTGTAGTTAGAGATGACAGCGGCCTAGATGTATTGGATTCCACCGGTGAATTGCCAGCGGATTTTGCAATTTCTGAATATTCTTCTATAGACGAAAGTTTGGAAGATGAGGAATTTTTGGATGAACCCTACTCGGATGACGAGACCTATGGTGCTGGCATTCCATCGGCAGACGACACGGGATTCTTTGAACTTCCGGTTGACAAGTCAGGCAGCCTTGATGAGCTGATTCAATCTGCTGAGCTTAAAAAGGGTCGTGTTGGTCTTAAGATTTTGTTGGTAGTAGTCATACTTCTTGTTCTTGCGCTAGGCGGAGTTTTTGTTGCTTTTATGCAGGGTATTGGTTGGCCCACGCAAGAAACTGTGATCACGGAATTGTTTGAGAAAAATGCTGCTGGAGAAGACACTTCTGATTGCTGGATAAGCTCTACCAACGACGAGGATAGTGTCAGGATTGCTAGAATCATGAATTCGGTGGTTTCTACTACGGATATCTCAATTGATTATATGGAAAGGGGAAGAATCGACTCGTTAGCCATTGTTACTGCCACCACTAGCGATGGCGGAGAGATTCGTTATGAAATATCTTTAACCAGAGATTTTTCTAGTATAACCAGCATGATTGGTTGGAAGATCAATGGTATTGAGATAGCCTTCCCGTCAACTGAAGTATCAAGCGATAGCGTTGACAGTGAAGATAGCGTTGACAGTGAAGATAGCGTTGACAGCGAAGCTTAACTGGCATATCTCAAGCAAGAAAGCCTAGCTGCTGCTGGGAGTTGTGTAAGGCTGTGTAAGGCCTTGTAAGGCCTAAACTCAAGGGTTTTGATTCTTGATTTTGCTCTACAGGGATCGCTGAGCGCTGATCAGCGGGCTGCTACCGAGGCAAAAATGTCAGTAGTAAGGCCTGTGTTAAACTACCTTGTCTGATATTAGTTTTATCTGAGATTACCTGAAACATTTGCACTGCAATACAAGAGTTGTTTGCCTTGCTGGCAAACCTTGATATTGATATTGAAAGAAGTGGGATTGCGTGTCTTTTTTAGATGAGTTCTTCAGTAAATGGGGAACCGACATGGCGATAGACCTTGGCACTGCAAATACCCTTGTAGCCATTCCTGGCGAGGGTATAGTTGTTAATGAGCCATCGGTTGTGGCCATAGATGCGAACTCCAATAAAGTGCTTGCCGTAGGATATGAGGCCCGCGAAATGATCGGCCGAAATCCCGGCAATATTAATGTGGAGAAGCCTTTGGCAGACGGAGTAGTTGCAGACTACGACGTAACAGAGGCTATGCTTGGTTACTTTATTAACAAAGCAAGTCCACGTAGGAGTTTTTGGAGACCAAAGCCAAGAATCGTGATTTGTATTCCCTGTGGCGTAACTTCTGTCGAGAAAAGGGCTGTTTTTGAGGCCACCATAGAAGCGGGTGCGAGACAAGCCTTTTTGTTGGAAGAACCTATGGCTGCAGCTATTGGAGCTGGTCTTCCGGTAGACGAACCAACGGGATCTATGGTTGTAGACATTGGTGGGGGCACAACCGAGATTGCAGTTATCTCGCTGGGAGGCATCGTTGCGTTCCGTTCGCTTAGGGTGGCTGGAAATGAGCTAGACGATGCGGTTATGAGGCATGTTCGCGATGTTTATGGACTCTACATAGGTAACCGTACTGCCGAGGACATCAAGATCGCAATAGGTTCAGCCCTGCCAATCTCTACCGGAGAGCTTGACATGGAAATTTCTGGTAGGGATATGACTACAAATCTTCCGCGTTCTGAGATTATTCAGTCTGAGGACATAAGAGAGGGTATTCGTGCCCCACTTCAAGAGATTGTTGTAGCAGTTAAAGAAGCCTTTAACGAGACCGATCCCGACTTAGCTGCAGATGTTATCCGAAATGGTGTTTTGCTTACCGGCGGCGGAGCTTTACTTAAGATGCTCGATCGCTTGCTTGCTCAAGAGCTAGAGGTTCCGGTTTTTGTGTCTGACACTGCCTTTTCGAATGTTGTGATTGGCTGTGCTCGCGCTCTTGAGAATCCGGATGCTTTGCGTAGGTCGTATACGCAAAAGTAGGCTTTTGAGTAGATGGCCCGCTTTAACATAAAGAAGAAACGAGAGATAGGGCCGCTAGCAACTTTGATAGTTGCGGCGGTTCTATCTCTTGCTCTTATGACTGTTTATTCTTTGGAGGGCGATAGCGGAGTTTTGCATTCTGCCAGAAGCGTGGTAGCTACTATAGTCTCTCCACTTCAGAGATTAGGAGCTATAGTAGCTGTGCCGTTTCAAGCTATTGGAAATGGTTTTTCTAACGTTACGGCATCTTCTGAAGACCTAACAGCACTCGAGCAAGAAAATGCTGAACTTAAGGCCCAGTTATCCGAATATGAGGAGTACCGTCAAGAAAACGAGCGCTTGACGGCTCTGCTAGACCTTGCTGCCTTGTACAACTTAGAGGCCACAGGGGCCAATGTTATTTCGCAAACTACGGATTCTTGGAACCGAACCATCACCATAGACAAGGGTTCTTTGGATGGAATAGCAGTAGGCATGCCTGTAATGTCTTCGACTGGTCTGATCGGTCAAACCGAGAGTGTTTCGACTAATACTTCGGTTGTGCGACTGATCATCGACGAGCAAAGTTCGGTATCGGTGTTTTTACAAAACAGTCGAACTGAGGGAATTCTTACAGGATCTCTTAATGGCTTGCTTTATCTGGATTACATAAGCACAGATACAGAGGTTGAGCTTGGTGAGGCGGTTGTAACCTCTGGTCTTGGAGGTGTTTATCCCAGTGGCATTACCGTAGGTACTGTTTCTCGTATAGAGGGAGAAGATACAGATACCTACAGAACCATTGTTGTGGCACCTTTGGCCTCGTTTGATATAAACGAGGAGGTAATAGTGTTAACTGGCGGCGAAACCGAAGCCACACCTTTGGAAACCACTGCCGACGATGACGATTCCACATCAGATGATGACTCTACATCAGATAACGACTCCACATCAGATGGCAATTCCGATGATTCTTCTTCGGACAGTTCTGGAGATGGGGATGATAGCAATTCCAGCGATGATAGCTCTGATGCCAGCACGAGCGCAGAAGATGGGGGCGATGGTTAATGCCTAACTATCATCTCGAATCTAATCCTAAGGCTAGGCATATATCTGTAGGAGAAGAAAAGAAGGTACCAGTACCTGTTTTTATTGCATGTGTGCTTGGTTTTGTGCTTCAGGTTTTTCTTGCGCCCAACATAGCCATAAATGGGATATCCCCAAACATAATGCTTATAGCATTGGCTCCTGTTGCACTTACAACCAGCCAAAGAGCAAGTGTAATTGCAGGTTTTTTGATGGGCTTTCTTTTTGATCTTTTGGGGGCAGGTCCAATTGGTGTTATGGCGCTTGTAATGGCTGTTGTAGGTTTTACTTTGCCGCTTTTAATTAAATCGATCTCTACTCAGAGTTTTGTTTCTTGGATGATTGTAATGGCGATATGCTGCTTTGGTTCGTTTTTTGCCTACGACATTGTTTGTTCCATTATTGGATATGAGACATCTTTTTTGAGTTCTATTCTTTACAAGGTGCTCCCGTGGACTATTTATACCTTGGTGATAGCTGCTCTTGTCTTCCCAATTATGAGGAGACTTTTAGGTAATGGTTTTGGTAAGGGGCAGGCTTCAAGACCGCGAATCAAGCTGTAAGGGGAGCAAGCGGCGTTGGTTGGTAGCGTTAGCAGGTAGCGCTGGCAGGTGGTGTCGGCGGGCGACGTTGGTGAGGTAACATCGGCGAGCAGCGTTAGCAGGCAGCGTTGTAAGCTTTACCTTGGCCTGTGCTTAAAGACGAAGGTTAAACGCCCCAAAGGGCGTGTATGTATATGAGAGGCTTGTTGGCTTAACTATTATGTCGGCGATTGCGTTTGCCATAATTGTTTTTGTTGTAGTCTTTACAACCGTAATAGTTGCGATCGTTTCGGCTCGCAGTTTCATATCTAGCAAAACTCCGGTTAGAGTTAATCGCAGCATTAAGCGTAAAGACGAGCCTTCTAGACCCAAACATCAGCACCAGGCAAGCAGGGCGGGAGATTCTAGTAGAACCATATCCAAAAGCAGGATAAACATTATTGGCATCTTAGCTGCTGCTGTTCTAGGAATAATTTCTGTTAGGGTTTGGGCTTTGCAAATTCTTAATGGCTCTAGCTATTTGAGCCAGGCAACTTCGAACATGACCTCAGAGACATCTGTTCCAGCTAGACGAGGCAGAATTTTGGATCGCAATGGAAAGGAATTGGTTACAAGTAGAGTTTCTAGAACAGTAGTTGGTGACACCACAGTAATAGACAGCCGCAAGCTTGTTCATAGGCTTTCGCTTGTACTTGGAATTCCCGAGCAGGCTGTCAGGGCTCGTCTAAACGATCAGACTAGTGGAGCTACAACAGATAAGGTGATAGCAAGCGATGTATCGATGAGAGCCATCTCTTACATCATGGAAAACTCTGCTCTCTTTCCGGGGGTTTCTGTAGAAACTCGCTTTACTAGATCTTATCCATACGGTACCGTGGCTGCTCATCTTTTGGGCTATGTTGGAACCATTTCCGAAGAAGAACTCGCCGCCGAAACCGAGGGGATCATCTACGAGTCGGGTGACTCTGTTGGAAAGTCTGGAGTTGAAGCAGCTTACGAAAGTGTGCTTCAAGGCACAAAGGGTGCACGAATATATCAGGTTGATGCCAGCGGTAACATACTCGGTCTGCTAGAAGAGGTTGATCCAGATCCTGGAGATGATGTAAAGCTCACTATTGACATTGATGTGCAGCAGGTTGCAGAAGAAGCCCTAGTTGATGGTTTGCAGTCTGCTCGAAGTTCAGGCTATACGAATGCTTATTGTGGAGCAATTGTTGTAGTAGATATAAAGACCGGAGGCATTATTGCAATGTCTTCTGCGCCATCGTTTGATCCAAATGACTTTGTTGATGGAATATCCACCGATTTATGGGAATCTCTTACAAACGAAGAATCCAACTATCCTATGAACAACAGGGCCATTGCCGGACAGTACCCGGCTGCTTCGACCTTTAAGGCTTTTACGGGTATGGCTGGACTTACATACGGCTTAGTGGATTCCACTACAAGTTTTTATTGCAGTGGAACTTGGACAGGTTTTGGCGAATCGTATTCTCAAAACTGCTGGGATACCACAGGCCATAGTTATGTAGACATTTATTCTGCGATTGCTCAGTCGTGCGATGTTTATTTTTATGAGGTGGCGAGTGACTTTTGGTATTTGGGCGAAGATCAGCGAGATGTTATGCCCGAATACCTTAAAACTTGGGGTTTTGGAACAGCTACGGGCATTGACCTTGGGGGAGAGATGAGCGGTCGCATTCCTGATAGCGAATGGAAGGCCGAGTATTTTTGGGAAACTCCCGAAGATGCGCAATGGCTACCCGGAGATCTCACCAATATGTCGATTGGACAAGGAGATGTTTTGGTTACCCCACTGCAGATTGCGGTGGGCTACGCTGGTGTTGCCACTGGGACAATGTATAAGCCTCACGTTCTCTATGCTGTACTCAACGAGTCTGGTCAGGAAGTAATTGGCGAGAAAATAAGTCTCAGCGACTTTTCGCCCGAGGCTTCAGAAACAAATTTGCAGATTATGCGTGATGCTCTCAGGCAGGCAGTGGTAAGCGGAGGAGTTAGTGAGGTGTTTGAGGGCTTTTCTGTAGAGGTCGCAGCTAAGTCGGGAACCGGAGAAACCGGAAGTTCAGAGCGAGACGACTATGCTTGGTTTGTAGCATTTGGCCCAATCGATGATCCTCAGTACTGCTGTGCCTGCGTAATGGAGCAGGGAGGTGGAGGAGCTTCTTCGGCAGGGCCTCCTGTTCGCAAGGTTATGGCTCAGCTATTTGGCTTAGAAGATGATCAAGCTGTGTCGGTTTCGAATACAGGTGAGCGTTAATGCCAGTTATTCCCCAGGTTCAAAATCCTAAAAGCGAGGCAAAAAGCCGCAATAAAAGCCCATTTAGAGAGGTGTGTAAACCACTTGTTGCTGTGGTTGCTCTGCTGGTTATCTATGGCTTGGTTAATCTTTGGGCTGTGACTGCAGATAGTTCGGAGTATTCGGTAAGTCGACAGATTTTAGGTGTTGGCATTGGCATAGTTTTTATGTTGGTGCTTTGGAGGATCGACTATCGGATATTTGCTCCAATGCTGATTCCGCTTTTGATAATAGATGCATTACTTCTGATATCTCCGCATTTTCCAATAATTGGATATAGCGCAGGTGGAGCTCAATCTTGGGTAAATTTGGGAATAAGATTCCAGCCAGGAGAGCTGGCTAAAATAGTAACCATACTGCTTATGGCCTCGATGGTCTCAAGGTATCAGGGAAGAATTGATAATCCTAGGGAGTATATAAACTGCATCGGGGTATTGTTAATTCCATTTTTATGCATCTTGACTCAGCCCGACCTAGGCACTGGTTTGATACTTATCTTTATAGGTGCCACGATCCTGTTTGTAGGTGGAACTAACAGGCGTTTTTTGCTGATAACCGTTGGCGGGCTGGTTGGTGTAGTTGCATTGGCGCTTTTGATTGATCCCATATTAGACGAGATAGCTGGCGGGGATGTTTTTATAAAGGACTACCAGATGAACAGGCTTTTGGTGTTTTTGGATTCGAGCGCTGATACCTCAGATTCTGGATACAATCTCGAGCAGGCCAAGATTGCTATAGGTAGTGGAGGCCTGTTCGGAAAGGGTTTGGGAAATGCTACGCAGTCGGCTTTGGGCTTTTTGCCAGAGGCTCCAACAGACTTTGTTTTTTGCACCGTAGCCGAGCAGCTGGGACTACTTGGAGTGTTGGCTTTACTGGCATTGTTTGGTGGACTTCTCTTCTTGTGCATCAGGATTGCCATTAGCACCGAGAGCCTCTTTGGCAAGCTGATCATAATGGGTGCCTGCGGGATGTGGCTTTTTCAAATATTGGAAAACATTGGGATGTGTTGTGGGCTTATGCCTATTACGGGAATTCCATTGCCATTTATGAGCTATGGTTCATCGGCCATGATCTGCAATCTGGGTTGTGTGGGTCTTATCTTTTCTATTTGGTCGCGAGAGGCTGTAAGTGAGACTAACGTTCAGGGGATGTAGTTGGCGTGTTGGCTTTTCTGTGTTGAAGCTTGGCTTCCCTGCGTTTAAGTTAAGCTCTCTCAAAGATCGAACCCAAAGACAGAGTTCTTTGTACTAAAGGCCCTTGACGTAGAGTTAGAGACATAGAGTTAGAGACAGCGCGGCATCTGTGCACCTATGTATTGCGCGCAGTCGAGCCACTGATTGTGTCAATTCTGGTTTAACATATGGATCGATTTAAGAGGCCGATTTTAAGGTGATGGAAGCTTTCAAGGAGTGAAGCTTGATGACTGCATTTTCACTTGACAGCTTGGTGGAAGGTGTTTTGGGTGCTTCGGATTATGAGTCAATCGACATTAAGGAGGATTTTAATCTAGCAATCTTTGTTGACGAGAGCACTGATCCGAGGCTTATCTCACTTCTCAAAGAAGCACTGATGCCGGTGGATGATCATGTCAAAATGCATGTGGAGCCCTTCCTTAACGATCTCTGTGAGGTAGATGGTAGGGCAGATCTAACAATAATTGTTGCGAATGAATCTCCTTGGGTGGGGGCTATCGCAGCAATTTCTGCGTCAAAAGATATCCCAACTGTGGTTTTGGCTGAGAGCTTAGTTATAGCTGTTGAAAATGCCGAGCTTATACAGTTTCCCTTGAATTTGTCAGATGTAATCTCGCGTGAATCTATCTGTTCGTCTATTTGTCCGATTATGGGTGCCTCTCTATCAGAGACACTTGCTAGTCTTGGGGCTTTTTTGGGTCAAACTATTGAATCTACTGGCAAGCTTATTGGGAATATCCCCAGTGCGATAAGAGGAGAAAGTCTTGAGCCTGTAGAATTATTGACTGGTTCGCCTTTGGATGATTCGCCTCACTGTAAAAAAGCTGACTTTGAAGATATGGTCGATTCTTTGGCTGTATGGGTAATGAAAAATGCTCCAAAGATCAGGGATGCTTTTGCTAGATCATTCCCATTTGCTCAAAAAGCCAAAGTCGATCAGATTGTGCGTTCTACTGCGTATCAGAATGCTGTGACAGCAGCGATGTTCTTTACGCCTGGATCGGATTTTTCTGTTATGGCTGTCAATCAGGTTCGGATGTTAATTCAGGTTGAGCGTCAATATGGCTTTGGTTTAGAAAAGTCCACAATTTTCGAGGCTGCTACCGTGGTATTTGTGGCTTTTGCATCTAGGAGCTTTGTGCGTAAAATCTGCAAGCATCTTCCCATTCTTTCGTGGCTTATTAAAGTTATGGCAGGCTATCTCATCACTTTGGGTATGGGTATGCTTATGTGCAAGTACTGCGAATTTGGCAGACAGCTAGCTTTTGAGAATCCCAATTTGGACGCACCTACCCAATAAATAAGAACAGGCCACAAATTGTGGGGCCACTAAATATAAGAACAGGCCACGAGTTATGGGCCAGTAAATCTATAGGAAAACAAATGCCAAAACCATGTGCCTCGCTTTGGGAGAAGATAGAACCTCTCCTTTTAAGCTGCGAGCGCCCAACTAGATACACCGGCGCTGAGTTCGGTGCTACTTACGACCCAGATGCGAGATACCGATTTGTACTCGTGTATCCAGATGTTTATGAGGTGGGTCTTCCCAATCAGGGGCTTTCGATTCTCTATCGTGTGATCAATTCAATAGAGGGAGCCTGTGCTGAGCGAGCTTATGTCCCCTGGCCAGATATGGCCGAGTTAATGCGACACAATAAGATCCCGCTCTATTCTCTTGAATCTTTTGAGTCCCTTTGGGCCGCAGAGACTATAGGCGTTACTTTGCAGCACGAGCTCTGCTACACAAATGTTGTTGAGATGCTCGACCTTGCAGGCATTCCGATATTAGCTAGCGAGCGCGGCGAGGACTGCCCACTTGTTGTTGCTGGCGGTCCTGTCGCTTACAACTGCGAGCCTGTGGCAGGTCTTTTTGACGTGGTGATGATTGGCGAGGGCGAAGAACTTAACATAGAGTTCGTGCATTCACATATGCAAATGATTGAGCAGGGCCTTACACGCGCCGAGATGCTGGATGCTTTTTCGCAGATCCCAGGCCTTTACGTGCCCTCTCTATATGCGCCCGACCCTGACGACTCTATGCGGATGGTTCCTGTAAAAGACGGGGTGCCTGCTGTTGTAAGTAAGCGAGTGCTGGCTGATTTTGATGCGGCCTCTCCTCACGCAGATCCTGTAGTTCCCTATGCTGATTTGGTGCACGATCGTTTGTCCTGCGAGATTTTGCGTGGATGTTCTAGAGGATGTCGCTTTTGTCAGGCAGGGATGACTTATAGGCCAGTTAGGGAGAGATCTGCCGATTCTGTTATTTCGGGAGTACTTGCAGGGCTTGCTCAAACTGGTTACGACGAGGTATCGCTTACTTCGCTTTCTTCTACCGATCACTCGCAGATTGAGGAGATTTTACGCAGGCTAGACGCTGCTGTAGAGGGTACAGGTGTTTCTTTGTCCCTGCCTTCGCAGCGTCTTGACTCCTTTGGAGTAGACATGGCTTTGCTTGCCTTAGGAGGCGGTAAAAAGACCGGACTCACCTTTGCTCCTGAGGCGGGTACTCAGCGTCTGCGCGATATCATCAACAAAAATGTTACAGAAGACGATTTGTTTGCTGCAATTACTGCCGCATTCGAAGCTGGTTGGCGTAGGCTCAAGCTTTATTTTATGCTCGGCCTGCCTATGGAAAACGATGACGATGTGCTAGGAATTGTCGATCTGTCCAACCGTGCGTACGCTCTGGCTAAAGATAGCGTTCCCGATAATCAGCGCGG
>CAZOMM010000012.1:24039-35792 GCA_964581165.1 uncultured Coriobacteriaceae bacterium | reverse complement strand
GCCCCAGCCCTAAAGCGGCAGATCGCGCGCAAGCAAGAAATAGTCAAACGACAAAAGCAATCTGCGGCGAGTCTCCCAATCCACAAATGGAGTCCCCAAAATCTCCTCTATGCGCTTGATTCTATGCAGCAATGTATTGCGGTGCATGTACAGCTGGCTAGCGGTCTCGGTAACATTGCAATTGTTGTTGAGGTAAACCTTAAATGTTTCCAGATAGTCTGTATTGTTCTCGAGATCATAGGACATAAGCCTTCTAACCATTGGATGGTACATGGTCTCTACAGGCTGAGCTGTCATTACAATGCGCATGCTTTGCTCCACCATGTAGTTGTAGTAGTGAAAGAGCGCTTTATCGCTGTCATCGTAATTAATGAGCTCAAAACTAGAGAGCAACTGCCTATATATCTTATGAGAATCGTAGATATGCAAATATGGAGTGCTAAGTAAAGCGATATAACCTGCAGACTTGGCTATCTTTTCGATCTTATTCGAATATTCTTCATCAAGATACTCGTATGCATCGATTCCTATAATTCCAATTGGGGTTTTGCCATCTAGTGCAAAAATTGAGTCGGGAATTATGCTCTCTAAGCTATCAAGCATGTCGTATAGCTTGTCATTTTTCTCCCAAATATCAGAGTCTTTAGCTCGGGGCTTTAGGACAAGCATTTGGTGTTCGCTTCTATCAAACACTGGGCTTTTGAGTCGCTCAATTGCATCATGCACACTTTGCTCATCGCTCAATGTGCCGTTGGCTAGGTCAAGCAAGAAGGACTCCGTCTTTTTTCCTCTGCCGGCTTTGAGCAAAGTGGTGCGGTCGAGCCATCCGTCAAGCAGCCTGCCGAGCCATTCGATGATATATCCTGGAATTAGAGGATCTTCAGAACCGCGTCTTGTTTGAAATGCCCATAGCGAGGCTCTTTTGCTTTCTTTGTGCAGCAAGTCTAGCTCTATTACTTTGCAGCCCGATATAGTCAAAACACGCATATGTGGATTGTGGGGGATAGTGCCTGCTCCAGTAATCTGAACCTCCCTGCTTTTATGGAGCAATTTGGAGAGCATCTGATCGTCGTCTTGCACAATTGCATTCCAAAGAGGGTTGGCCGAAGGACTGGTTTTTGATGAGCTCTTCACGATGATGTTGCGGTTAAGATCCATGAGGCAAACCGGAGCCCTGAGCAGCTCCCAAGCAGTATCTACAAAGTTTTGAATTGTCGAATCATGCAGTGCATAGATTTCTAGCTTGTTGGATAAGTAATTAAAACGTGAAAAGATTAGGGAGACCTCATTAATTAAGGCAAGCTCGCTAATATTTTTTACGACTATCAGGCTAAAAGGGAGAGGCGATTGAGGAATGTCTGAAGGGGTAGTTGTGCTTATCAAAATTGTTCCGGCCACTATATTGCTAAGTGGAGGAAAGGAGCCGGCAAGGCATATATAAAGACATTCAGGATGAAGAGTTGAGGTGCTTGGATCGTAGATCTCAAACCTGTTTGTTTGAGCTTCCAACCCAGTGGAGAGCCTCGCGTATGCGATGTATTCACGCAGCTCATGACAGATCATATCCGGCCCCAATCGGAGCTTATACATAGGATTCCTCCGATCTTTTTTGTCGGTAAGACTTTCTAAATGGTGCTAAAAGATAAGCCAACTACGCACAAGCAACTTCTACAAGTGGTGGCTTCCACAATCGTCTACGCATAATCATCTACGCATAAGCCAACTACGAACAATCAACTTGCAGAAGTGGTTTCTATAATACTTTACCGTTATTCCAGTGCTTTTTAACTCAGATGCGTGCATCGACTATACTTGCCTAATTGTTCACAAGTTTAAGCTCAATTTTTTGCTTATGTCTATGCCGACTAGGTTTTGACTAAAAAGATTGAGCTTAGACAAGATTAGACTGACAGCTTTGGTTTTTGTTTAAACCCTGTTTAGAAGATCAGCTTGTGTAAGGAGCACATATAAATGGCTGAGGCCGCAAACATCTCGTACATAGGCAAGCGCTCACTTAAAGACCTAAATCTAGAAGATCAAGAAGATTCTCGCGACTGTATGATCAAGGTTGATCATGTCTCGATGGTCTTTAACATGGCCAATGAAAAACTCAACAATCTTAAGGAATATGTAATTGCAATAGCTAGGCGCGAGCTAATGTTTAAGGAATTTCGCGCACTAGAGGGCGTTTCGTTTGAAGTAAGGCGTGGAGATGTATTTGGGATCCTTGGCACCAATGGAAGCGGCAAGTCTACCTTGCTCAAGATTGTTGCCGGTGTTTTGGAGCCAAGTGAGGGTAGCTGTACTGTCAACGGAAAGATAGCCCCGCTTATTGAGCTGGGCGCTGGCTTTGACATGGATCTTACTGCTAGAGAAAACATCTATCTAAACGGAGCATTGCTTGGCTACTCTCGTAAATTTATAGACAAGCACTTTGACGAAATTGTTGAATTTGCCGAGGTTGAGCGATTTTTGGATATGCCGCTCAAAAACTACTCTTCGGGAATGGTTGCTCGCATAGCCTTTTCGATAGCTACAGTTATTGTTCCCGAGATACTGATAGTTGATGAGGTGCTTTCGGTTGGCGACTTTATGTTTCAGCAAAAATGCGAGCGACGCATCTCGGATCTCATCAAAAACCACGGCGTTACGGTACTTATTGTTTCGCATAGCAACGATCAGATAGAGCGCCTTTGCAACAAAGCAATTTGGATCGAAAAGGGTCACACTCGCATTATTGGTGAAGCCTCTGAGGTCTGTAATGTTTATCGTGCGGTTGGTGGCCGTCAGGGTTCTGCTGAGTCGGAAAGCAGAATAGTGGATCTGATGAGTAATTCTTGTTCTGAAGATGAGGCGTTGGACAAGATCGATTTTATTACTGGGGATAATCGTTATAGCACTGAGGTTGCTGTAACACTTGAATACAATCGTGGTCAGCGTCACGCAATTGTGGTTGGTGCGGATTTTCCCGAAGATTGCCTGCTTGCAACAGCTTTGGCTGGCGCTACCGATGCCATTGTGTACAACACCAAACAAGACTTGCTGCCAGGAGCTACAGTGCAAGCAATATCAACACTTGCACCCGATCGTGTGACAGTGATAGGTCCTGGAGAGAGAGTTGGCACCGAAGTCGAAGCCTCCATTCGCGAAATTGGAGTTGAGCAGGTTAGCCGCATAGGAAGAAGCGATCCAGCTAAGACTGCTATTGAGATGATGGGAGCTTTGACTTTGCAGGATTTTGCTTGGGGCGACACCTTGGTGCTAGCCGCGATGGATGCGACCTCGGCATATGTTCCAATGACTCCCGAAATTTATGCTCAACGTATGGCGGTTTTGCTAGCACCAGAAGAGGATAGCGAGCTTACATCTGCCGATTTGGTGCAAGCTATTAAGGGCCACAACTTCTCTAGACTCATAGCTTTAGGTGGAGACAAACCTGTATCTCCAGAGCTAGTCGAAGCAATTTTGGGGGCATATCCCAGTATGGAGCTAGTCGAATTTTATGACTCCAATCCAGTCAAGCTTGGGCTTTTGGTAACAAAATGGGTCGAGGCTCAGCGTAGTAAGCGCGGAAGGCCTCTTGCAACACAGCTTGTTTTTACAACTTCGTGGCAGCCGGTAGATGCATACCTGATTGGCCCCTATGCTGATGCGATTGATGCCCTTGTGGTGATTGATAATCCAGAAAACATGGACAACACGGCAGAGGTTATAGATTTTATAAACTCTAGAGATGTTCAAATTGATCGACTTGTGTTTTTGGGTGGCCTTTCTAGATTCAATAAAACGGACAGACTGATTTTGGCTAAGGCAGCGGTTGAGGCGGCAGATAAGGTGGCGGTTGAGGCGGCGACTGAGGCACCAGATAAGGTGGCGGTTGAGGCAGCAACTAAGGCGGCAGATAAGGTGGCAGCTAAGGCAGCGGTTGAGGCAGCAGATAAGGCAGCGACTGAGGCGGCGACTGAGGCAGCAACTAAGGCGGCGACTGAGGCAGCAAATCTCACTGATAAGGAGTAAATGATGCCCCGGGTTTCGGTTATTATTCCGGCTTATAACGTTGAGGATTGCATTGTTCAGTGTGTAGAAAGTGTTTTAGCTCAAGATCTTGAGGATATAGAGGTCATCGTTATAGATGATGGTTCTACAGACTCTACATACGAGCTTGTATCTGAGCTGGCTAATCGCGATGAGCGGCTTAAGCTTATCAAGCAGCAAAATTCCTTTGCTGGAGTTGCTCGCAACAAGGGGATGGATATCGCCCAAGGGCAGGCTTACTACTTTTTAGACGGCGACGACTACATAGAAAAAAACTGTCTCTCAACTATGTTAGAGGCCATGGAAAGTAGCGGTGCCGAAGTTGTAGTTTGTCCTTCGCTTTCGCTAGATGTTGGCAGTGGCGAGATCACTCCATTAAAAGATTCTCTTTGCTTGGTAGATACCAGCAAGGTTTATGTGCGTGCCGAGCTTGGCGATCTAATGTTTCGCTTTTGTAAGGGCTGGCCTTGGGACAAACTATTTGATGCATCTTTTATCAAGCGACACAAGCTTAAATTCCAAGATTTCAGAACCACAAACGATGCCTATTTTGTTTTTTGTGCGCTGATGCTTGCTTCTAAGATAGCCTTTGTCGATGAGCCTTTGGTTACTCACCGCACCAATCTTTTGTCTTCGCTCGAGCAAACAAGACATAAGTCGTGGCGATGCGCCTTGGATGCTGCTTTTTCAATCGACTCGCGTATGAAAAATGAGGGCCTTCGTGAGTTGTTTGGTCGTGCTTTTGACAATTGGTTGCTTAATTTTTCGATTTGGAACATTTTTTCTTTGGAGATAGAGTCGCAAGAAGCTTTTCTCTCAGCTTTCAAAAATGAGGTTGTGCCTAGAATTCCTCTGGGAGAAGAAGATGAGTCTTACTACTATGTTTTTAATGACTGGAGGGTAGGCAGACTGCTTTCGATGCACTTTGTGGAGCTGCTAGAAACCGCGACTTCCTATCAAGACGAGATGTGGCGCAACTATGAGGATTACTCAGCAGAGCGCGAAAAACTTACTAGGCATCTAGATGAACTGAGCAGGCAGTTAGATGAAGTGAGCACAAAATACAACATAATTCAATCTGAGTACGATGAGATAGTTGCTTCTAGAAGCTACAAGCTCGCCCGCAAAATGTGGACGACTGCTGCCAAGCTAAGAGGGATCTTTTTGCGTGGGTAAAAGAAATTTGCGAGATGAAAGAGGCTGCCTGCAAACAAAATTTGGGTACGCCTTAGGCGAAACACAAAAAGCATTTTTAGCCGTTTTGTTCTTGGCCGTTCATCCCTGTAATCTGCCCTCTAATCCGGCCGCGCAATCTTGCTGGTGTGTTCAAAGAATGAAGCTTGTCTATAGGCCTTATCTCCGGGAAGATGAAGCATTAGCATTCGTCTAATGCGCTTGTACTCACCATTTGAAAGAGGAGAGAGAAGGCGGGGCATGAACCCAGACATAAGCGAAGTGCTCTATTCGGCCGAAGAGATCGACAGCTGTGTTGAGAGTCTTGCTAGGCAAATCAACGAAGACTACAAAGGGCGCAATCTTGTTGTTGTTACGATATTAAAGGGAGCATGCATCTTTGCATCTGATCTTGTTCGCAAGCTAGACATGGATATGGAGATGGATTTTATGATTGTTTCTAGCTACGGACCGGCAGCTAGCTCGTCGGGAGTAGTTAGGATTCTAAAAGATCTAGATCAAGACATTGAGGGCAAGGATGTTTTGATTGTAGAAGATGTTATCGACACAGGTTTAACTCTCAAATATCTTGTTAAAAACTTTAAGTCCAGAAATCCTGCATCCGTAAATGTAGCTGTCTTGCTAAAGAAAGATCTAGGCATCGATACAGCTGTAGAACCCAAATATCTGGGGCTAATTGCGCCAAATGAATTTTTGGTGGGATATGGGCTAGATTATGCGGAGAGTTACCGAAATCTTTCATATATTGGGATATTGGATCCAGCCATATACTCTGGCAAAACAGATCAATGATGGTAATAATGGTTTGTTTTGCAAGTTTTGCAAGTTTTGGTGTATGTTGACCAAGTTTTGTTGTTTAACGCCCCTCCCAGAGTTAGGAATGGAAGGCTAGAGGTTTAATTTGGATAATAAGAAACCCCTTCGCAATAAGAGCAGGATTATCTATACGGTCTTGCTCATCGTGTTCATAGTTATCTTGCTTGTTCAGGTATTTAACATGAACAGAAGCACAGTCGAAGAGATGTCTACGAGTACTTTTGTTGCAACTGTCAATGATGGGCGAGCAATAGAAGTTGTATACGATGCATCAACTGGTGGTATTGATGGTACCTATGTTGCAGAGGATGCCACCGATACATCAAATCCGATAGCTTTTCACTCCACGTATGTGGGTGAGGAGTCCTTAAATGAGCTGATGGCGGCTCATCCAGAAGTTAATTACAACGTCACGGTTTCTTCTAACAATATTTGGCTTACTCTTCTCACTTCGTTTCTTCCAATAATCATCATTGTTGGAGTGTTCTGGTTTTTCATGAGCCAGATGCAGGGCGCAAACAATCAGCAGATGCAGTTTGGAAAAACCAAGAGCCAAAAGGCCGTTGAGGAGAGGCCCAAGACTAAATTTTCCGATGTGGCAGGAATTGACGAGGCGGTTCAAGAGCTCGAGGAAGTCAAAGACTTTCTGTCTATGCCACAAAAGTATGAAAAGATGGGCGCAAAGATCCCCCATGGTGTGCTTTTGGTAGGCCCTCCAGGAACTGGTAAGACCTTGCTGGCCAAGGCAGTAGCTGGCGAGGCCGATGTTCCCTTCTTCTCGATATCGGGTTCCGACTTTGTTGAGATGTTTGTAGGTGTTGGTGCATCAAGGGTTCGCGACCTTTTTAATCAGGCCAAGCAAAATGCTCCTTCGATCATTTTTATTGACGAGATCGATGCTGTTGGTCGCCAGAGAGGGGCCGGCCTTGGTGGTGGACACGACGAGCGCGAGCAAACACTAAACCAGCTTCTTGTTGAGATGGATGGCTTTGACGAGCATTCAACAGTGATTCTTATTGCTGCTACCAACCGAGTAGATATTCTTGACCCGGCCTTGCTGCGCCCTGGCCGCTTTGACAGACAGGTTGTGGTGGACAGGCCCGATGTTAAAGGTCGCGAGCAGATTTTGCAGGTTCACTCCAAGGGTAAGCCTTTGGCATCCAACGTTGATTTGGCAAGTCTTGCTCAGCTCACTACGGGATTTACTGGTGCCGATCTTGCTAATCTGATGAACGAAGCAGCTCTGCTTGCTGCAAGGTTTGGCAAAAAGACCATCACAAATGCCGAGCTAGAAGAGGCCATAGAGCGTGTGGTGGCTGGCCCTGAGCGTAAGAGCCGCATAGTTACCGAGCAAGAAAAACGAATCATTGCTTATCACGAGTCGGGCCATGCCTTAGTGGGACATTTGCTTGAGCATGCAGACAGGGTGCACAAGATCTCGATAATAGCTAGAGGTCAGGCCTTGGGTTATACGCTTTCTATGCCCGATGAGGATCGCTTCTTGGTGTCGCGCAGTCAGATGATCGATGAGTTGTCGATGTTTTTGGGTGGACGAGTTGCTGAGGAGATTGCCATCGGCGATGTTACTACAGGTGCTAGCAACGATTTGGAGCGTGCCACCAAGCAGGCAAAACAGATGGTCACTCGCTATGGAATGACAGATGCATTGGGTGCTCAGGTTTATGGCGAGAACAATCATGAGGTCTTTTTGGGAAGGGATTATGGCTCTACTCCAGACTACTCCGAGGCCACTGCAAGCAAGATCGATGCCGAGGTCGCTCGCCTTATGAACGAAGCTCACGCTGTGGCACGTAAGATTCTTGTTGAAAATCGAGCTCAGCTAGATCTTATGGCCAAGGTGCTGCTAGAACGTGAGACCGTAGAAGGAGAGGCAGTCAAAGCTCTGTTAGACAACAGATGGTATGAGTATCTTGCGCACGAGGCAGAGATTAAAGAGCGCGATAGGCTTGCCGAAGAAAAGATCGTAGGACAGGACAGAGTTGCCGCTCGAAAGCCACCTCGCGAGCGCAAGGCCGAAGAGGCTGCGCGCAGGCTGCGCGAAGAAAATTCCTTGTATGCTCCTTTCGATCCGCGTATGGATGGCAAGCCCGTGGATGATGGGGATCTCAAAGCAGACTCTAGCTTGCTTATAGAGTCTTCACCCGATCCGGATAAGGCTAGGGACTTTTTGGATTCGATGGATCAAAGGATACGTCGAATACCTGATATCCATCAAAATGCAACGATTGACGACTCCACAATAGTGGATGACTCCTTTGCTGATACTCGATACAAAAGTGGGCATGAAAACCGAGATACCACAGGTTTGAATGGTGGTTCTTCTGATAACGAGGATCCCTTAAACAGGGTGTAGCAGGGTGTAGAGATTTAAGCTTACGAGAGCTGTTCGCGGGTGTTGTTTGCGGGAACTGTTTGCGGGAACTGCTCGTAGGTGCCGCTCGCGGGTGTCGTTGAGTTTGCGAGTGACATTTGTAGGTGCCGCTCGCGGGTGTCGTTGAGTTTACGGGTGCTGCTGAGTTCATACTCAACGGCACCCGATTTTATTGTTTATAGAAATTTTTACTTGGGGAGAAAAGACACAAAATGGATCATGAAAAGATTAAGCAGGCTGTGAGGCTTTTGCTCGAAGGTATCGGAGAGGATCCGGACAGAGAGGGACTTGTAAAGACCCCTGCTAGAGTGGCACGCATGTGTGATGAGATCTTTTCGGGAATGGAAAAAGATCCAACCGAGTTTTTTGAAGTTCTTTTTGACGAAAACCATCAAGAGATGGTTTTGGTTAAAGATATCCCGCTTTACTCCGTTTGCGAGCATCATCTTGTTCCCTTTGTAGGTACAGCAGCCGTTGCATACATTCCTGGCAAAGAAGGTCGGGTGTGCGGTCTATCAAAAGTAGCCAGACTGGTGGATGCCTACGCCAGACGCCCCCAAGTACAAGAACGACTTACCTCGCAGATTGCCGATACCTTGATGGAGCAGCTCAAGGCTAACGGTGTGATGGTAATTATTGAATGTGAGCATATGTGCATGACTATGCGCGGGGTTAAAAAGCCTGGAACCAAGACTACAACTAGTGCAGTACGTGGATCGTTTAAGAGAAACTCGATGACTAGGGCCGAGGCTATGAATCATGTTTATGGTCAAAGGATGCAATAGGGCGCGCGATTCATTCAGCGACTCATTCAGCGATTCCCTCAGTGATTCATTCACTCAGACAGCAGGGCTTTTTAAGCTTTCGGGTTCTGCGGTTTGGAAACTTTCTAATAAGACCTTGCCGCTTTGCAGGCCCTATGTGATGGGCATCCTCAACGTTACCCCCGATTCCTTCTCGGATGGTGGCCTGCACAATTCTTTTGATGCTGCTATTGCTTTTGCCGATCAGATGATCTCAGAGGGTGCCGACATCATTGACGTTGGTGGCGAATCGACCCGTCCAGGCTCTTTGGAAGTTTCTATCAAGGAGGAGCTTGATCGTGTGCTCCCGGTTGTTGAGGAGCTGTCTGGGCGAGGCCTGATTGTGTCTATAGACACCAGACATCCCGAGGTGGCAGCCCGCTGTGTAGAAGCAGGAGCTGCAATTATCAACGATGTCTCTGGCTTTAGGGACTCCAAGATGATAGAGCTTGCTGCGGCCTGTGATGCTGGTTTAGTTGCAATGCATATGCTTGGAACTCCTAGAAATATGCAGCAAGATCCTCATTACGCAGATGTTGTTGATGATGTATCTGCTTATCTGATAAACGTTGTTAACAAGCTTAAGGATGCAGGTGTCGATCCTCGTAGGATATGCATCGATCCAGGCCCTGGCTTTGGTAAGGATTCTTGGCACAACATGGCCTTGCTTGCACATATGGGAGACTTTTCCAATCTGGAGCTTCCTCTCATTGCCGCGTTTTCGCGCAAGGCAACACTTGGTAAGGTCTGCAGCATCGATAGCGCAACAGATCGGCTTATTCCATCGGCCACAGCAGCTGTTTTGGCATTTTGCGGAGGAGTAAGAATCTTTCGTGTTCACGACGTGGCAGAAACTGTACAGGCTTTGCAGCTAGCTTCAAATGCTGCCTATGCAGCTTTTTCGCGAGCCAATTCTTCTTCGGTTGCATCGCCTGCAAGCATGATGCCCGGCAAACGTGCCTTGGTGGCTTTGGGTGCCAATATGGGTAATCCGCAAGATAACTTAATTGCCGCTCTTAAGCACATCGACTCTTTGCCAAGAACCAGCGTGATTGCTTCTAGTCCGATCTATAAAACCGCTCCCGCCTATTACGACGATCAGGATGATTTTGCAAACTCCGCAGCCTGGATTCAAACGGAGCTTGAGCCGCTAGATTTACTCGAGCACTTACTCGAGATAGAAAATGTCTTTCATAGAAAGAGACTTATTGCAAATGGCCCAAGAACTCTCGATCTAGATTTGCTTGACTACGAGGGGCAGGTGATATCTAGCGAGCGCTTAACGATTCCTCATCCTAGGATTTTGGAGCGAGATTTTGCCGTGACCCCTATCTTGGACTTGGCCGAGATGATGCGTTCCGTATTTGGGAAATATGTACATCGCGAGCTTTTAGAAGGTCCAGATGCGATGCGAACAAGCAACGAGTGTAGTTATATGCTTGCCGATGGTACTTTTGTGGGCCGCGATGGAATAAAGTACGGGATGATAGAAGGCAGGCTTGTTGAATCCTGCGATGCTTGGAGGTGACCGTTTGATGCTTGCTAGAAATACCATAGACATTTTTCTTGATGCTAAGCGCGCTAGGCGCAAGGTAACGATGCTTACCTGCTACGACTACACAATGGCAACGATTATTGACCAAACCGATATCGACTCGATATTGGTAGGCGATTCGATGGGCATGACTATGTTTGGCTATGAGTCGACCCTGCCTGTAAGCATGGACGATATCTTAAGTGCCACTAAGGCGGTTGTGCGCGGAACTAGCAAAGCCTTTGTTGTTGCCGACATGCCTTTTATGAGCTATCAGGCTTCTTTTGAAGAAGGTATGCGCAATGCCGGAAGGCTTATTTCTGAGGGCGGTGCTGGTGCGGTAAAGATCGAAGGTGCAAGCTCGAGCACGGTTATGCTAATTGGCGAGCTTGTCGATCATGGTATTCCTGTGATAGGTCATCTAGGCCTAACTCCCCAAATGGTCAATCAGTATGGTGGTTATAAGGCCAGGGGTAAAGAAATTCCTCAGATTGCCGAGATTTTGCTTTCCTGCGAGCGATATGCGGATGCAGGAGTAAAGGCCGTGGTGCTCGAGTGTGTACCTGCTGAGCTGGCCAAGCACATTACGATGACCTTTCCTTTTGCAACAATTGGTATAGGTGCTGGTGCTGATTGCGATGGTGAAGTTCAGGTTATACACGATATTTTGGGTTTGACCCAGCGCTCCCCCAAACACTCAACGCCTTTTGTGGATGGGCGAAGTTTGCTTACTGCGGCTCTTGATAACTACGACAAGAGGGTTAAAGAAGCGAGCTTTCCGGCAGATGAGAATGTGATTCATGTTGATGAAGTTTTGATTTCTAAAGCCGAGGATTTTTTGGATGGGCTATACGAATCGCTACTGGATGATAACGAGTTTATTGATAACTAAGATCTGCGTGCCCAACTTAGGTTTTGCTGTTCAGGTTGGGTTTTAGTGAAAGTTTCCAAGAGTGATTTCTGCTAACGATACGGATAG
>CAZOMM010000012.1:21358-23939 GCA_964581165.1 uncultured Coriobacteriaceae bacterium | reverse complement strand
CACGGGTTTTGGAGATGCTCAAAGCATCTGATGTTGTATTGGCCGAAGACACACGTGTTACTCGCAAGCTTTTATCGCATTTTGGGATTAGTGCTAGGCTTGAGCGCTGTGATGAAAATGTTTCTGAGCGTTTGATTCCAGATTTGCTAAATCGCATTTCTGCTGGACAGACGGTGGCCCTAGTTTCGGATGCGGGAATGCCTTGTGTGAGCGATCCTGGGCAAAATATAGTCAGGGCTGTGAGAGAGGCCGGTCTTGCCGTAACGGTGCTGCCAGGCGCAAGCGCAGTTACAACCGCTGTGGCAGGCTGCGGAATACCAGCCACTGCTTTTTACTTTGGCGGATTTTTGCCTAGGCGCGATTCTCGGCGAAGGGCTTTACTCGAATCTCTCAGTGAGCTCGAGGCCCTCCTGGTCTTTTTTGAATCTGCTCATAGGCTTGCAGCTTCGCTAAAGGTGATCGCCGAGGTTTTTCCCAATCGTCAGGCTTGTATGGCTCGCGAGATTAGCAAAGTTCATGAGGAGTATTTAGTGATGGATACTCCAGAACTTGCCCAAGAGATAGATAGGCGCAAGTCCAGCCTTAAAGGTGAGATTGTTTTGATTATTGGGCCTCCAGCCGACGATGAGAACAAGACTAAGATGGCCGAGCCTGCTGATGTGCTAAAAGTGGCAACAGAACTTGCCGGGCAAGGCAAGTCTGCTTCTGCAATTGCAAAGTTTTTGGTAGCTGAGTTTGGTATAAGCCGCAACGAGGCCTATGAGATTTCAGTTGAGGCTCGCCAACTGCCTAGCGACCCAGATCTTGGATCTTCCTAATATTGGTAGATGTAAAATAGGCGATGGCTTTTTGCCAGCCTGTCTGATGGCAAGAGGCTCAGATTATGCTGAGAAAGATTTACAGACTAAAGGTTTAGCGGCCCTGTGATGGCCATTTGATATCAAGGGGAATAATAGGATGTCTCAAAGCTACTCCATTACCACGCCCATTTACTACGTTAACGCTACGCCACATCTAGGCACTGCTTACACAACAATTGCAGCGGATACACTCGCCAGATTTGAGCGAATGGATGGCAAGGATGTCTTTTTCTTAACTGGTCTCGATGAACACGGACAAAAGGTGGCAGAGTCGGCCGAAAAGCACGGCAAGACTCCACAGGAGTGGTGTGATGAGATCGCTCCAAAGTTTAAGCAGGCTTGGGACAAGCTTTTGGTGAGCAATGACGATTTCATTCGCACAACAGAACCCAGGCACATCAGAGGCGTTCAGGCATTTTGGACAGATCTGTACGAGAAGGGCTATCTGTACAAGGCGGCCTATGAGGGCTGGTACTGCGTGCACGAGGAGACCTATTACACAGAGTCAGAAATCGAGGAGACCGATGGGCAAAAATGCTGCCCTGTGTGTCACAGGCCTCTGCGCTATAACTCAGATGGCGAGGAGAACTGGTTCTTCAAGCTTTCCGATTTTCAGGATCGTTTGCTCGAGTATTACGACTCGCATCCTGATTTTATTTGCCCACAGACCAGAAGAAACGAGGTTCTTTCTTTTGTAAATAGCGGTTTGAAGGATCTCTCTGTTTCTAGAACTTCTTTTAGCTGGGGAGTTCCGCTGCCCTTTGACGAGGGGCATGTAACCTATGTATGGATCGACGCTCTTCTCAACTACATTACTGCTATGGGCTATGGAGGAGATGCAGATGAGATGGCCAATTTTAAGAGACGTTGGCCGGCTCAGTATCATTTTGTGGGCAAGGACATCATCAGGTTTCACTGTGTAATTTGGCCTGCGATGTTAATGGCCGCAGGGCTTCCTCTTCCAGAGAAGGTTTTTGCTCATGGATTTTTGTTGGTTAAGGGCGAAAAGATGTCCAAATCTACGGGCAATGCGGTCTCTCCGGCGGATCTTGTCGAAATTTTTGGGGTCGATGCCTACAGGTACTACTTCATGACAGATGTTCCCTTTGGCAACGATGGCTCAATCTCTATGGAGCGTATGGTTCAGGTTTACAACGCCGATCTGGCAAACACCTGGGGCAACCTCTGTTCTCGTGCCTTCAACATGGCTGTTAAGTACTTTGATGGCCTTGTTCCCAGCATCGATCCACAGCTTTATGCTCAGCTAGAGGATAGGCTTGGCAATCCTCTCAAAGAGATAGCCGAGGGTATATACGATCCATATTCCGAAGCCTTTTCGAGGGTCGACTTTACCGGAGCTGCTGCCGAGGTTTCTGTTTTGTCGCAGAGAGCTAATGCCTATATTGAGGAGATGGCTCCGTGGAATTTGGCCAAGGATCCCGAGAAGTCCGATGAGCTTGCCTTTGTTATCTACAACGTATTAGAGGCTATTAGGCTAATAGCAATTTACTACCTGCCCTGGATGCCCCAGACATCTGCCATAGCACTCGAATGCATAGGCCTAGGCGATTCAACATCTATTGCCGATTTAAAGGCAGCATCGGTTTGGGCTCAGTTGCCTGCAGGCAATAAGGTAAGCAAATGCCCGCCCATGTTTCCAAGGCTGGATGTGTCCGAGCTGGGCTTAGAGTAGCTTCGCTAGGGTTTTATTAGCTTGGTCG
>CAZOMM010000012.1:15648-21258 GCA_964581165.1 uncultured Coriobacteriaceae bacterium | reverse complement strand
GATGTGTCCGAGCTGGGCTTAGAGTAGCTTCGCTAGGGTTTTATTAGCTTGGTCGTGGGATTGTTGGTTGTGAGTTTGCTTTAACCGCCCAGCGGGGCTGTTAAAGCAAGCCTTTGAAAGGTTTTTAATGCCCCCAGAAAATGAAGACGGGTTTTTCTTTGACCCAATGTTTAGAAATTCCAAAGGAAAGATTGTTGAGGCACCAGAGCTCAACGGTGTGATTGCCGATACCCACTGTCATCTAGACATGCTGGAGCACCCTGAGCTCTCTTTAGCTCGCTGTGCTTATTACAACGTGATGCTAGTGCTTACAGTTGTTGAGGCTACAGAGGAGCCGCAGCGTACCTATGACATGCTTGCGGAGTGGCTGGCAGAGGCCAGTGCCTATCTGGATAAATGGGATGTTAAGTCGCTGTTGCCAGCTTGCAGAATAGTGGCTGGAACTCATCCCCACAATGCCTCGGACTTTGATGACAACGTGAGCAATGTTGTTAGGACATGCGCTATGCATCCCCTCACGGTTGCTATTGGCGAGATTGGTTTGGACTACCACTACGACAGATCTCCAAGAGATGTGCAAAGGGAGGTATTTCGCAGGCAGATCAATCTTGCCCATGAGCTAAACAAGCCTATTGTGCTGCATGTTCGCGAGGCTCATGATGATGCGCTAGATATTTTGGATGCAGAGGGAATTCCCGAGGCCGGAGCTCTTTTGCACTGCTTTACATCGGATTGGGATACTTTGCAAGCCTTTTTAGACAGGGATTGCTACGTTGCTTTTGGTGGGGCGCTCACTTTTTCTAATGGCGAAGAAATTCGTGATGCGGCAATTAAGGCTCCCCTGAATAGGATTCTTACAGAAACCGACAGTCCATTTATGTCTCCTGCGCCGCTAAGAGGTACAGTTTGCTCGCCAGAAAATGTGGTTTTTACTACTAAGATGCTGATGGATCTAAGGGGTATAGAGAGCAAAGAGGCCGACACTTTTCTCGACAATATTTTCAAAAATGCCATTGAGTTTTTTGCTATCGACACACATATTGCTAGCAAATAATGGAGATGTTTTTAGGAATCGAGGGGTGGGAGCTCGATCATGCAAAGCAACAACATGGATACAACAGATATGCCAGATATGCCAGATATGCTAGGCCAAAAATCTGACAACCTTCCCAAGAGCACTGAACAACAGGCTTCAGATCAAGATGCTAGGCTAAGAGAAGTTGTTTACCAAAAAGGAACAGAAGAGCTTGCTTCTAGGGTAATCAAGAGAGGCAAAGAGAAGCCCCAAAGTTCCAAAGCCGATAGGCAACATCAACTCAATGTCGATACGGAGCTTGCAAGTTCTGAGATTCCTGAACCTGCGGATGATGCACCTGTTCTGATGTTTTTATGCGGATCTCCTAGGCGACACACCTGTGCTTCGCTGATTGATTTGCTCGAGCTAGGTGCTAGAAAAGCTGGTGTCAAAACTAAGAAATTTATGCTTTGCGAGCACAGGATAGATCCTTGTACGGGCTGTTCGGCTTGCAATAAAACAGGCAACTGTGCTTTTAAGGGCAGTAGTCCAATTAAGGGAATGCCCCCAGATGATTACTCAGAATTCTTGGATATGCTCGACAGTTGTGATGGGCTTGCTGTGGTTGCGCCTGTGTATTTTGCAGGGCCAACTGCTCAGCTTAAGGCACTCTACGATAGGTTTCAGCCCTATTGGGTTCGCAAATATCTGCTAGGGATGCCATTCCCAAAAAGGCGTTCCTCGCAACTATTTATTGTGGGAACTGGCGGCGATCCACACGGCTACGAGCCAGTATCTGTTATCTCTAGGAGTGCTTTGCAGATAGCTGGATTTGAGCTGGATAAAATCAACAACTTTATTGGCTATCTTGCCCCTAGCGACGCGCCACTTCCTTTTGGGGAGGCAGAGCTAGAAAACAAACGTCCTTTGGAGATAACAGCAAACAAAGAAGCGGTTTTTCGCCAAGAAGAGATGCGCAAGCGTGCGGTCGAAGCAGGCAAGGCCTTTGGAAGATTGCTTATAAAAGAAAAGGCTAGTCGCTCTTGAGTAAAGGACATTCTTTCTTAGCATCGCCAAGTGCAACGATTAGGGAACTAGAGCGCTGGGGGCTTCATACTAAGAAGTCTTTGGGGCAGCATTTTTTGGTTGACAACAATGTTATCGAGCGAATCTGTGAACTTTCTGGAGTGTGCGAGGGTCAGACAGTTCTTGAGGTAGGCCCAGGAATCGGTACCTTAACTGTGGCTCTTATTGGGATGGGCGCCAAGGTTGTTGCCATAGAGATGGACAGAGATCTTATTCCGGTTGTTACAGAGAATGCAACTAAGGCAGCTAATGGGGGCACTGTCGATGGAACTGCTGCTGGTGGAGCTTCAGCCAATGGAGCTGCCAATGGGGGTGCCGCCGGAGACAGCGATAGAGACACCAACAGGGCTGCCAATTTTTTTGCGATTGCAAACATGGACGCTCTCGATTTGGATTCGCAAAAGCTCTCGGAGCTTTGCTCGCAGATTGGGGCAGCCGGGGTAGATAAGTTGGTGGCAAATCTGCCCTACTCTGTAGCTGGAAGCATTGTGCTGAATGTTTTGATGAGCCTGCCTCAGGTGCAATCCCTTTGTGTGATGGTTCAAAAAGAGCTTGCCGATAGGATGATTGCCAAGCCAGGTTCTAGAGATTACGGAGCCTACAGTGTAAAAGTTTCTTTGTTGGCCAAAGCTATTGGCTCGTTCAAGGTTTCTCCGGGAAGTTTTTTGCCTCCGCCTAGGGTCGATTCGGCGGTGATTCGACTCGATCGCAGACTAGATTTTGTGGATCCAGATATTTTGCAGGCGGCCTGCACCATGGCCGATGCTGCATTCTTTCAAAGACGTAAGACAATTCGAAATTCAATCTCGGCTTGGATGTCGTCTCATGCTTATGAGCAATCCAAAGTAGACATTCTTCTTGATAAGGCTAATATAGACCCAGCCAGACGGGGAGAGACCCTCTCATCAGATGAGTTCTGTGAGCTGGCCAGGGTATGGCTGTATAATGTGCTTTCGGAAAATCGGAGGTAGTGTATGGAAATCTCTGAGCAGGCTGCGCTCGTCGAAAAAATTCATTCTATTGTCTCTTCCTACGGGGGGCGCAAGCTCAAGGTCAGGGCAAATATGGGAAGATCCAAGATTATTGATTGCGAAGGAGTTCTCACAGAAGCTCATCCTTCGCTTTTTATTGTAGAAATACAGGGAAAAAGGGGACGACTTACTAGGCAGTCATACCAATATGTGGATGTTTTAACAGGTATGGTTGAACTAACAGACCCTGAGACTAACGAGAAACTATTTGTTTCGCCTTTTGAAAACTAGTGCCCTTGGTACTGCACTGCGCGCTTTGGTACCACACTGAGTGCAAGTGTATAAAACGTACGAGGTATAAAGCCATTTTGGCGCGAATGCGTCGAGTGGGCTCGGACGGCATCATGCCGCGAACCTGGTCAGGTCCGGGAGGAAGCAGCCATAAGTGGCCCCTGGTGAGCGTCCGGGTCCATTCGACGCATTCCACATTAATGGTGAGGATTTTCAATGCCAAGCCAGTCGCTATATCGCAAATATAGACCCCAAACTTTTGCCGATGTTGTAGGGCAAGAACACATAGAACAAACGCTGCAAAATGCACTTGCGGCTAACAGGGTATCTCACGCATATCTATTTTGTGGCCCAAGAGGAACGGGTAAAACCACTACAGCCCGCTTGTTGTCTAAGGCTTTGCTGTGCAGTCAGGCTCCAACTGCAAATCCTTGCGGAACTTGCGAGGCTTGCAAAGATATATCCCAGGGAATTCACCCAGACGTTTACGAATTAGATGCTGCCTCGCGTACTGGTGTAGATAACGTTCGCGAGGAGATTATTTCTAGGGTTGCATTTTCTCCTGCTAGGGGCAGATACAAGGTCTATATCATCGACGAGGTGCATATGCTCTCAACAGCAGCCTTTAATGCGCTGCTAAAGACCTTGGAGGAGCCTCCAGAGCACGTTGTTTTTGTTATGTGCACCACAGACCCTCAAAAGGTGCCTGCAACTATAGTCTCTAGGTGTCAGCGCTTTGACTTTCATAGTCTGTCTACTCTCGAGATTGAGAGCTGTTTGATTCAGATCTGTGAAGGCGAGAGCTTTGAGTACGACTCTGAGGCCATATCTTTAATTGCTCGCCAGGCCAGTGGTGGCATGCGAGATGCAATTACAGCTTTGGAGCAGGTTGCTGTTTTTGGCAATGGGTCGATTACTATGGCGGCGGCCAAGAATATGTTTGGCGACATGGGTGCCTCCGATTTGGCTGCAGTGTTTAGGTGTATAGCAAATCGCGATGCTGCTGGCTGCTTTAGATGGGTTAATGAGCTTTCTTCCACAGGCATAGATGTTGCTCAAGTGGCTAAGAGCATGACTTCTTATGCTCGAGACCTATATGTGGTTTCGTTGGGAGCTGCTCTTGCTGATGTTCCTCTTGTTTCCAAAGAGATGGATGAGCTGCAAGAAATTGCAACCGCACTTGGTGGGTCCGACAGAATTGCGGGAATTTTGATTGCACTGGGTGATTTGTGTAATCAACTGAGAACTTCTGCCGATGCTCGTTTAGCTCTAGAAATTTCGCTAACTAGGATGGCTCATCCAGAGGCCGATCTTACTTTGGAGTCGCTTGCCGCTAGGATTTCGGCGCTTGAAGCTGGTGGGCCTACGACTGCTGTTGGTGTTTTGGGCGAGTCGAACATTGCTGCCCCGGGCGCTGTCTCGGGTGTTGCCTCGGGCGTTGCCTCGGGTGTTGCCTCGAGCGAGACGGATGCTGCTGTTTTGAGTGAGACAAACCTTGGTGTCTCGGGCGAGATGGATCTTGCTGAAACAAGCGGGGATGTCAGAGCTGCTGATGAAACAGCTGAGGCGGGCGCAACAGGCAAAGCACGTTCCTATTTGGCTGATCCAGCAAGCACAAGACGCCTTTGGGATTCTGTTGTAAGAATGGTTTCGTCTAAAAATGGGATGGCTTCTAGTTTGCTCAGCGGTTCACGACCGCATGGAGATGCCAATGCAAACAGGATTGTTGTTGAGTTGCCCCATGACGCTTCTTTTGAAAAAAGCATGCTTGAAGAAGGAGAGCTTTACGCGGATATTGAGGACTGTGTAGCTAGGGTCTTTGGCGAGAAGCTAAGAGTTGAATTTAGCTTGGGAACTCCTCAGATTATGCAGAGTCCTGTGCAGACTTTTGCTCCAGCGCAAGAGAGTTCTGCCGTGCAAGAGGATATTCCCGCGCAAGCCTCCAGCTCCCCTGTACAGGAGCCTCCTTCCATGCAATCCTCAGTTGCCACTAGCGAGGCATTGGCAAATACAGCAAGTGCAAACGAAGCCCAAGCTCCTGTTCTGGAAGATGAGTTTGCAGCTCAGGTTAAGATAGATCAGGTTTCAATTGAGGCACAATCAATTGAGGAACAAGAACAAAAGACACAAGAAAAAAAGATGCCCATAGGAGCTGCTCCAGATGATGATCTTGCAGCCTTGTTTGTAGAGGTGTTTGGAGACGGAGTAGTTTTTAGAGATCCAGAAGAAAATCAGCTTTAGAAAGAC
>CAZOMM010000012.1:7376-15548 GCA_964581165.1 uncultured Coriobacteriaceae bacterium | reverse complement strand
CAAAGCATGGCTATGGACATGAACAGGATGATGAAACAGGCTCGCAAGATGCAGGCCGACATGCAAAAGGCCCAGGAAGAGCTCTTGGAGATGGAATTTACCGCATCAGCCGGAGGTGGCATGGTGGAAGCTACCGTTATGGGAAATTTGCATGTTAAGTCGATCAACATTGATCCTGAAGCTGTAGACCCCGAGGACGTAGAGATGCTTACCGACATGATCGTAGCCGCCATTGGCGAGGCTCAGGCTCAGGCCGAAAGCACTTCGGCCGAGAGGATGGGGGCCATTACCGGTGGAATGAATATCCCGGGTTTGATGTAGGAGGCACGACTTTAGTGCATCAGTCTGCATCGATAAGACATCTGCTTGACGAATTCGAAAAACTCCCCGGAATTGGCCCAAAGTCGGCACAAAGAATAGTTTTTTGGCTGCTGAATCGCCAGCCAGAAGAAGCAAAGGAACTGGCTCGAGCCATCATTGAGGTAAAGGACAGCGTACATTTTTGCCCCAGCTGCTTTAACTATGCCGAAGGGGAGTTTTGCGACATCTGTGCGGATCCTGCTAGGGACCAAACATGCATATGTGTGGTATGTGAGCCTCGGGATATCACAGCAATAGAGAGAACTCGCGAATATGCAGGTCGTTATCATGTACTTGGTGGTGCAATTTCTCCGATGGATGGGATTGCGCCAGAAGATCTGCATATTACTGAACTAATCACGAGATTATCTGGAGAAGATGTTGCCGAGGTTATCATGGCAACTAATCCCAATGTTGAGGGCGAGACCACAGCTATCTATCTTTCTAAACTCATCAAACCCTTGGGCATTAAGGTTACTAGACTTGCAAGTGGTCTTCCTGTTGGGGGAGATTTAGAGTATGCCGATGAGATTACTTTGGGTCGCGCTATCGAAGCCCGCAGAGAAATCTAGTAATCAAAAAAGAGTACATCATGCGTAATATACATAACGATGCTAAAAAGCTCTCGCTGTGCGACAATACACTATTTGAGGATTACATGCGCGCAAACCAATCTCAAAAAACAGGATTGGGGACTTCTGATATCAAGGGGGATTGATGAGCAGCGAAAACATCGACCTTATGGATCGCGTTCATGAATTATCTACCGAACTTCCAGCACATGATGTTGGGGGTAGAGGCGAAGAGATCGCGTCCGAGACAATCGGTGACATGTTCGTCAAACTTGGTCTTAAGACAGATATAGATGGATTTACCTGTCCTGGTGGGCTGAGGATAGTACGCAGCGTTTACATGCTTTTAGTGGTGGCTGCGGCATTCATTTGCTTTGCATCACCGTCTTTGTCGGCTCTTGCAGTTGTTCTAGCTGCGGCTGGATTGGTGTTAATTTACTTCTCCTTTTTCAAAACAGATGTCTTGGCCAAGCTATTTATTAAGACAGAGAGCCAAAATGTAATTGGGCGATATATTCCCCCGGCACTTTCTACTTCGCCTAGACGCAGCAAGATTGTTATAGCTGCTCATTATGATGTCGAACGCCCCTCGATTTTTCATATGCCTGCACTTAGGGCTTATTACCCAATAGTACAAAAGGCAGTAATAATTGCCTGCGCAGTGGTTTTACTCTGTTGCATTCTTTGTCTTTTCCCCTTGCCCGATGTCGTTAAAACAGTCTTTGCAGTAATTGCGCTTATTGGCGCAGCTCTTATGATTTTTTCGATAGTCAATCAGTTATCAGCAGCTTTGCTCAAACCCTCAAAGGGCGCTAATTCTAATGCCTCGAGCTTGGCAACAATGATTGCTCTTGCCGAAAAGGTAGTTACTGCCGAAGTTGTTACTCCTAAGCAAGATCAAGAACAAGAAGCGATGACTTCGATGCGCCCAATAGATAGTTCGATAGATGCTGAGTTGGCATATGACAGCCACGGAGCTGGGCCGACTTCCAATTCTGATGTTTATCGGGACTCTCGTGCTGACAATGAGAATTATGGCGATGAGACTTTTGTTAAACGCGGGAAAGAAGGGCAGTATGAGTCGGAGTTTGCGCGTCTTGCAGCTTTGGCTCAAAAAAGGCAGCAGGCCACGGAGCAAGAGAATGCACAGTCTAAGGGAGAAGATCAAGACCCTAGATCGCATGCTGGGAGCGAGGTTGCTGCTGCAATAAGTCAAGCAGAGGCTGCAGCTAGCGATGCTTCGGGTGAGGGCTCTTCCATAATTTTTGTGGACACTCCGGCTTCTGTGGCAGCCAAGCTATCACAGCAGGACAAGCAGTCTGATGCTTCTGATTCTAATCAGCTTCGGACTCCTAGTTCCGAGCAAACTGAGACTTTTGATCCCAATCAGATCGAGACTTCTGGTTCTATCATCTTTGTAGATACCCCTGCTTCTGTAGCTGCCAAACTAGCACAGCAAGGTAAGCAGGCTGAGGCTTCTGATTCTCAACCTACGACACCATCTTCAGAGTCGACATCTTCAGCGGTGTCATCTTCGGAGGTGTCGTCTTTGGGGTCGCCTTTGGGGCCGTCAGATTCTGCAGCTGTAGGTTCTGTGCCAGAGCAAGGGGCTCAAGCTCCTCGAGAGCAAGAGGCGAGACCTCAGGCCGAGATTGATGCAAGTCAGCAAGGGTTTTCTGCTTCGAGTTTTGCTCCTACCGATGTCTCGACTGAAGCAATGCAGTTGGCTGAGTCTGCAGCAATCTCAGCCAGTAAAGCTTCAAGGGCCACTCGGCCTATAATGTCCGCTCAGTTCTCTAGGGATTCCAAATTCTATAGGTCCCAGAATGCAAGGCGCGCAGAAGTTTCTCGTACACCTGTAAGGTCGTCGGCAGCCAAATCCCGCAATCAGAGACCCAGAAAATCTAGGATGCCATCCTGGTGGTCCAAGGTTAAAGAAGATAAAGACCAAGGAATTATTGGAAACAAACAAGAAGAATCTTCTTCTCGTTCTCGTTTTGCTGACGCTCCTGCATACAAGGATCCAGATGGAAGCATAGCAGCCGAGGAAGCCAGAAGATTTATTGAGGCTAAAGAGGCTGCTAGAAAGGCAGCCGAAGAAGAACGTAAGGCTGCCGAAGAGGCTGCCAGAAAAGCAGCCGAAGAAGCTCGACAACTTGCTGCCGAAGAGGCGCGTAAGGCTGCCGAAGAGGCACGCAGAGCTGCCGAAGAGCAGACTCGAGAGACAGAAGAGGAACAGGCCAAGCTCAAGGCGGCGGAAGAGGCTCGTCGCAAAGCTGCTGCAAAGACAGCAGAGGCTGCTGAGACTCAAGAAGAGTCGGCTGAGTCCGAGCCTGCAGCTGAGGGTTCTGCAGCTGAGGTAGCGGCGGCTTCAGCGGAAGTTGAGGATTCTGCAGGATCGGCGGCTGCGGTAGGGGTGGCGGCTGAGGATTCAGCGACGGCTTCGGCAGAAGTTGAGACTGAGGATACTGGCAAGACCGATGTCGAATCTGAATCTTCAACTGATACTTCTGTTGAAGCTGATGCTGAGGCTGAGTCTGAGGCTACGACCGAAGCTGATGCTGAGGCAGAGGCCGACACTGCCACCGAAGCTGATGCCGAGACAGAAACTGATACTGCAATCGAAGCTGATGCTGCAGCAGAAGCTGATGCTACAACTGAGGCCGAGGCTGAAACTGAAACTGAGGCTGAGGCAGAAGCCACAAGCGAAGATTCCGCCAAGGAGGCTCCTGCAGCCTCTACCGAGGCCGAAGCCACTTCAAAACCAGCAGAATCTGGCGAGTCAACAGAATCTGGCGAGCCTGTAGTTGAGAAGTCCGAGACTGCCGAGCCAGAATCTACGGAGGCCAAAGACACTACGGATGCCGAGTCTCCCGAGACTGTGAGGCCAGAGTCTACGGAGGCTGAAGACACTACGGACGCTGAGCCCTCCGAGGCCGCAGAGCCAGAGTCTGATGCTAGTGCTGCCACCACTCCCGAATCTGCTGACGCAGAAGAGAGTGTTTCTGAGGCTGATGCAGATAAGGCCACAGATGATACACATCCTTCGGCATCAAGCGCTAACGAAGATGAGTCCTCTCAAGCAGCTAGCTCAGACAGCTCAACATCAACAGAAGCCGCTGAGACCGTAGACTCAGATTCGGAGGAGATCGAAGAAATCCAGGCTGAAATAGTATTTGAATCCGATGCTGTTGATGTTTCGGAAAATATAGACACTGCTGCTGGTCAAGAAGCTGATGCTCCAGGTTACGAAGATGTAGATGGCAGTGCTGCCGGTGTTGTTGATCCAGGAAGCACTATCGCATATACACCAAAGCCAATATCTCAGTGGGACAGAATCGCTGCTGTTTCGGCCAAGGCTAGATGGCATCGCGAAGAAGAGGAGGTTCCTCCAGTTCCAGAACCTGTAGAGATTCCCTTACGCGAGCCTGAGTCTGAGCCTGGCTGGCCCAGTGGATCTTATCGCTTTGCTCGCAGTCGCTATACTGCGGACAACGATGAGAATCAGCAGGCATTCCACGAAGAGATCTCCGACTTCTCCAGAGACAATTATTTGCAGGCTGATAGCAGGGGTCGAAAGGCAGACTATGAGCAGTCGTCTTCTTTGGATCTATCCGATATGTCTGCAATCACCGAAGATCTTCACAATATCCTAAGCGGCGGTGCAGATTCAGTCGGTACAGATTCAGTCGGTGCAGATTCAGCCGGTGCAGATTCAGCCGGTGCTGCTGGTGCTCCACAAGCTGATGCAGCAAGTGCCTTACAAACAGACTCAGCCAATGTTCCACAAGTTTCAAACTTGCCATCCAACGAAGGCTTAAAGTCCGATTCGAAGCATGGACGCTCATCTACCGAGGTGGTAAGAGAGTCACTTTTGGATCTTCCTTTAGTTGGTAGCAATGAGACTGAGATTACGATGTCTGGTGACAGCAGGCAACGCGGCTTGGATCTTGGTGGTCTAACCGAACAGGATTCTAGATCGAACACCCTTGGTCAGACCAATCTCACAGGCGCCTTTGCTCCTTTGGACGCTAGTGGTGTTATGCCAGCGGTTACTAGTGAGATGCTAAACCAATACAACGAGGGCGAGAGCCTGTATATCGATGATGCAGACGACAGCAGTTTTAATGCCCTTTACAACGATGAGGGATCATATGTTGGGGCGATTAATGTAGAACCCGCCAAAAAGCGCAGGTTCTCTTTCTTTGGGAATCGCAAGTCTAAGAAACGCCGTCGCGAGGAGCTGGAAACTTCAGCATCGGAATGGTTGGGAGTTTCCGATGATTATGATGCCAGGGTCGAAGGTGGATATATTGGATCTTGGGATAACTTTGACGAGGACGATTCCGATTGGCGAGGCGGTGCATTTGGCGCACCAAGCGAATCTGCTAATCGTGATGCCATCGATGCCTTATCCGACGAGCTCTTGAATAAGGAGATCTGGTTTGTTGCTCTTGGCGCTGCGGGTGCTTCGAATGCCGGTATGAGAGATCTTCTTAAAACTCACGCATCTGAGCTTAAGCACGCTAGGATCGTCAATTTGGATTCTATTGGAGCTGGCGATCTTTTCTACACCACCGCAGAACCCAAGGGCTTCTTTAGCCGTCAAGTTGATCCTAGGATGCAAAAGCTTGTGCAGCAAGCAGCTAGGGCAGCACGTGTTGACATCGAGCCAACCAATCTAACTTGGAAAAACACCCAGGCAACAACTGCCATGGATATGCGTGCTAGGGCTATCACCATAATTGCACTTGACGAAAATGGCACAATTCCAGGTTGGAGATGGTTGGACGACACAGAAGATATTGTGTCTCGTAACAACCTCAATGATGTCTTTAAGCTTTTAATTGAGCTAATCAAGAACTGCTAGATATTGTGGCTCGTCGCCTTAGAGCGGCGGGCCACAATATATATCGCACAGTATATGTGACACACAATATACGTGCCGCGTAATCGCTTAGTTGCCTAATTGCTTAATTGTAGAGAGGGAAGGCAGGCCAATGTTCGAAGAGCGGATTCTCTCCAAAGTTGTCGGACACATGAACTCGCGTAGGCTCAAATTTGATCCTGTAGATCTTAGATACCTGCCTAAACCTGTCAAAGACTATCCCTACATGCTTTATATCCATGTTCCCTTTTGCGAAAGGCTTTGCCCCTATTGTTCCTTCAATCGCTTTCCGTATTCTGAGGATATTGCTAGGCGCTACTTTGCCTCGATGCGCGAAGAGATGCGCATGCTGGCCGACCAGGGCTACACTTTTGAGACTGTTTACGTTGGGGGTGGCACTCCAACAATCATCTTAGACGAGCTTGTTAAAACACTCGAGCTTGCCGAGGAACTGTTTGGAGTTCGTGATGTCTCCTGCGAGACCAATCCCAATCATCTTGTTTTAGAAGTACTAGATGTTCTTAGGGATCATGTAAGTCGCCTAAGCGTTGGGGTTCAAAGCTTTGATGACGGCTTGCTCAAGCAGATGGATCGCTACGAGAAATACGGATCGTCAGCCGAGATTATTGAACGGCTTCAATCGGTTCAAGGGATGTTTGAGACCCTGAATGTAGACATGATCTTTAACTTTCCTTCTCAGACCGAAGACATGCTTTTTACGGATCTGACTACCGTGGCATCCACTGGTTCTACTCAAGTAACTTTTTATCCACTGATGGCTTCTAAGTCGGTTCGTGAGAGTTTGGCTAGAACTGTAGGCGAGGTTGCTTACTCACGCGAGGAGCGCTACTACCACATTATCGACGAGGTGCTAACTGGTGGAAGCGACGCTTCTTATACCCATGGCAGTGTGTGGACTTTTAATGCTCGCAAAAATGGAATGATCGATGAGTACATCGTTAACTACGAGGAATATCCGGCAATAGGCAGTGGAGGCATGTCTTATTTAGACGGAACTCTGTATGTGAACACCTTCTCGCTTAACTCATACTCAGAAAAAATCAATTCGGGGATGCTTTCGATTATGGGGGAGCACCGCTTTTCTAAGCGCGATAGAATGCGCTATCGATTTATGATGCAGCTTTTTGGAATGCGCTTGGACAAACAGTCTTGGAGGCGTGATTTTGGCTGCAGTGTGGCCGAGGGACTGCCTGCTGAATATGCATTTATGAAGGCATCTGGTGCCTTTGATATAGACGACGCTCAGCAGATTACACTTACTCCAAAGGGGCGCTATATGCTTGTGGTTATGATGCGGGAATTCTTTATTGGAGTGAATAGTTTGCGCGATCAGGCTCGTTTAGAACTTCCTGCCAATGAGCGAGGACTGCTTTTTGGAGACGGCAGCAATTAAGCTAAGCAAACGCTGTGGATGGCAGCTGAGTAAACGCTGGGTGCGATGGCGGTGGCCAAGCAAGCGCTGGAGGCGGCAGTAACTGAGCCAACGCGGTAGCTAAGCGCCAGGCAAGCAAACGCGTTGGCTAAGCCAAGTAAACGTGTAGATAACAGGGGAGCTTAATATGCAAGTAGATATCGAGGGGATCTTAGTGGGGCATGCCACCGACTCTGAGCGTCTTACTGGCTGTACCGCAATTCTTTGTCCAGAGGGAGCAGTGGGTTCCGTTGATGTTAGAGGCGGAGGCCCCGCAACCAGAGAGACCGATCTCCTTGATCCTCGCTGTAGTGTGGAGCAGGTTAATGCTGTGGTGTTAAGTGGCGGGAGTGCTTTTGGTCTCGAAGCCTCTTCGGGTGTTATGCGCTATCTCTGTGAGAGAGGCTGTGGGCATGACACAGGCATTAAAAAAGTTCCTATAGTCTGTGGAGCTTCTCTTTTTGATCTTGTTGTTGGCGATCCGGATGCTTTTCCTAATGCAGAAATGGGCTATGAGGCTTGTGTGAATGCTGGCCCAATCTCCAAAATGCAGCGAGGATGCGTAGGCGCTGGGACTGGTGCTACCGTAGGAAAAACCGCCGGCCCCTCACGTATGATGAACTCGGGAATTGGGATCGATTCAGTTGTTATGGGCGATTTGGTGGTAGTTGCAATAAGTGCTGTTAATGCCTTTGGAACTGTAATCGATTTTGATGGAACTCCGATAGCAGGAGTTCGCTCTAAAGATGGTCAGAGCATACTTAGTCCTCAAGAGGCAGTTTTGGAATATGTTGCCAATTCATCTATGGCCTCCAAAGATCCTGCACAAGATCTTGACAGCGCCATGGGCGATAGTGCTATGAGTGATAGTGCTATGAGTGATAGTGCTATGAGTGATAGTGCTATGAGTGATAGTGCTA
>CAZOMM010000012.1:0-7276 GCA_964581165.1 uncultured Coriobacteriaceae bacterium | reverse complement strand
TGGGAAATACAACCATCTCTTGCGTGATTACCAATGCCAAGCTCAGCAAAGCCCAAGCAGCTAAGGTTGCAGCTATGGCTCACGATGGCTATGCAAGAGCAATCGATCCGGTGCATACAACTGTAGACGGAGATAGCATCTTTGCTCTAGCTACAGGCAAGGTTGAGGCTCAGGTCAATGCGGTTGGCATTGCAGCAGCTTGGGCATGCGCTGCTGCAATTAGAGATGCTGTCCGCTGCGCAAACAATTAGCCTCTTACAAAATCCCGCTTTTTCCAAGCTTGTCAAAGACCGACTTAAAGATCTGAATTACCACTGTTGGAACAAAGGCCATGGCCACAATCCAAGCTATTTGTGTTCCATTAAGTGCGCTTACCTCAAAGAAGGGCTGCAGAACTGGAATAAAGAGAACGCAGGCCAAAAGTCCCGCTCCAACTATGAATGCCGCTATTGAGTAAGGATTGCTTAGCAGCCCAAGCCTAAAGATAGAGTGCTCTCCTCTGCAGTTAAATCCATGGAAGAGTCTTGCTAGCGAGAGCGTGGCAAAAGCCATTGTCATTGCAACTTCGATACTGCTTTGCATCCCCACATAAAACGATGTCATTGTTGTAATTGAAATGATGATGCCCTGCAGTCCAATGCGCACAAACAGTCTTTTGTTCAAAAGCGATTCGTTTGGATCGCGGGGTTTTTCGTCGAGCAGGTCTTTGCGAGCTGTCTCCATCGCAATAGCAATGGCAGGAAGACTATCGGTAATTAGGTTTATAAAGAGCAGATGTACCGCAGCAAATGGAGCAGAGAGACCCGCAATCGCAGCATAGAGAACGGCGATTATGCCCGCAGTGTTGCCAGACAGCAGATAGAGTATCGTGTTGCGAATATTGGAATAAATTGCGCGACCATTGATAACCGCTTTAACAATAGTTGCAAAGTTGTCGTCGGCCAAGATCATCGAGGCTGCATCTTTGCTTACGTCGGTGCCAGTAATTCCCATGGCTACACCAATGTCGGCTTTCTTTAGTGCTGGAGCATCGTTAACTCCATCTCCCGTCATAGATGCTATACAGCCCTTGCGTTGCCAGGCATCGACAATTCTGATCTTATGCTCGGGAGAAACTCTGGCGTAGACCGATACCTTGTCGAGTACTTGGTCGAGCTCCTCGTCGCTCATGGAATCAAGTTCCACTCCTTCTAGAGCCATATCGCCATCGTCCATGATTCCAATGCGACGTGCTATTGCAGAGGCTGTGGTCTTGTGGTCGCCCGTGATCATAATGGTGCGAATGCCACCACGCTTAGCATCAGCAACAGCCTCCATAGACTCTGCACGAGGTGGATCCATCATTGCAACAAGACCAACAAATACGTAATCACACTCATCCTCGACGCTAAGCTCTTCGTTATACGAAGCGCCTTGCGACATTCGCTTGTATCCAAACGAAAGAACGCGAAGGCCTTCTTTTGAGAAATCTTCGTTGGCTTGCAATATTGCTTGTATATCTGCTTCGGTGATGGGTCGCTCTCCATCTGTACATAGGATGGATATGCTGCGAGCAAGCAAAACATCTACCGCGCCCTTTGTAAGGATGGTGGCTTGGCCGTCCAGCGTATGCAGCGTACTCATGAGCTTGCGCTCCGAATCAAAGGCAATCTCTTGCAAACGCGGATTATTCTCGCGGTAGCCCATTGAGTCGATTCGCAGATCATCTGCACAGTCAATAAGTGCAATCTCGGTAGGATCTCCGATAGCTTCTTCATCTCCGTGGGCACAGATTGCATCGCTGGCAAGTATCCCCATGCAGATAAGACGTTTGATTATTGGGTCTTGGGGATCTATGTTTTTTCGATCAACGATTCCACTGCTTGTGTAAAAACGCTCCACCGTCATCTTGTTTTGGGTGAGTGTTCCGGTTTTGTCTGAACAGATAATCGACACACAACCCAAAGTCTCAACGGCCTTAAGCTCCTTCATGATTGCATTTTGCTCGGCCATCTTTTGAGTTCCAATAGCCAAGGCGATAGTAACGATTGTGGCCATGGCTTCGGGAATCGCGGCTACGGCTAGCGCTACTGCAAACATCAATGAGTCGAGCAGGCTCATGCCATTGCGAAACATCGATAGCACAAAAACCAGCGCGCAGATAATGGTGATTGCTAATGCCAGTTTGGCCGAAAATGAATCGAGTGTTTTTTGCAGTGGAGTCTTGCGCTCTTCGGTGTCGTTGAGTAGTTGAGCGATCTTGCCGATCTCGGTGTCCATGCCCGTAGATGTAACCACCGCGTGCGCACGGCCATAAGTTATAAGCGAGCTTGAAAAAACCATGTTGTTTTGGTCTCCCAGACCCACCTTGCCGCCTTCGATGGTGTTGCAGGTTTTTTCTGAGCTGAGGCTTTCTCCAGTAAGGGAACTCTCGTTAGCTTTAAGTGAATGATTTTCTACGATGCGACCATCGGCACAGACTGCATCTCCTGCCTCAAGAATCAAGATGTCTCCACGAACAACATCGGCAGCAGGGATTTTGATAATTTCGCCATCTCTTAGCACCTTGGCCTCGGGTGCACTCATTGCTTTGAGGCTGGCTAGAGACTTACGAGCATTAAGGGTTTGGACTGTACCCAAAATTGCATTGAGAGTGATTACGGCAAAGATAACAATTGTGCTTTCGAAGCCGCCAGATGCAAGCGAAATAATTGCTGCAATTATAAGGATGATCACAAGCAGATCTTTGAACTGCTCCAAAAAGATTATGAATCCGCTTTTTTCTTTAGCTTCTTGCAGCTGATTTGGGCCATCTTGAGCTAGGCGTTTATCGGCCTCGGCAGAACTTAATCCATTTGCAGAGGAAGCAACTTGTTTCATGATCTCCTCTGCAGTCATTTGGTAGGGCAGCCTAGCGGGCTGTTCGTCTTTTTGCTCCTGCAACAAAACAGATCCCGTCAGCTGATCTGGATTCATTGTCTCCTCCTTATTGGTCCTTCAATAACGCAGACCCCACATCTGACCGTTAAGGAGTTTTTGATGCCAGCACGTCATCCTCAGCTGACATCAAAAGTCCATATAAGAGCTCATATAAAAGCCCATATTAAAGCCCATATAACAAAAAAGACTTCCTGGCTGCCCCAACCCACACGGGTCTAAGGCGGCCAGAAAGTCTTGTCACCGTTATGAGTACGGCTCCCTTGCCAAGCGCGAACGCTGAGATGTTGACAGGGGAATTGCGACTACTCCCTTTCGGTCGCAAACATTGAACCACGATCAGAGCTACTTGCAAAGCCTGTAACCTGACAGACGGCAAAGGCTTGTTTGTTTTGCAGTTCTGCTGCCCTGCCTAACTTTCCAAACTCAGAACTTGAGTAATAGATGAAAACGGATATATATACAGCAATAAAGACGACCGCATCGCACTGCAAGACTCGACGGCTATCCAAACAGGACAAAGTTACCAGCCCAAAAACAGAAAGATACGTAAACGGCAGGCAAGACATCTGTTCCGAGCGTTACTTTGGCAAGCCGTGTATCATGGTTCACTGTTCGTTGATTTGCTGGTCTTTGAGATCTATATAAATGGGAATCTTCGTAACATTGAACGAGTCCGGCGCGGAAGTCCAGCTGCTTCTGTGTCGGTGCAAAAGACACCAGAAGCCGTAAATAATTGACATCAATGAATTTGCTAGCGCTGCCAAAAACAAAACAACACACGGAACATTAAGACCAAGTACTCCAGTTCCCTGTATCATTATGATAAACAACACCAATACATTGAAGAAGGTGCAGGCCCGACTAAGCCAGAATGGAAACTTGAACACTCGTCTGCTCACAAAGGGCACTTCTTTGCTTGCTATCAACACCATTGCGACTATAGTGGCCAGCGTAAGTAAAAACGTAGAGCTGAACCCGATGATATCGGCTGTTGATGCTGTTGAAGCATATTCCAAACATATCGCGATCGCGAAGAGTGCAGAAAAACCAAAATACGCTAGATAGCCCCAAGATCGGGCACCGAGCTTGGGCATCAAATTGAGGCACATTTTGTATACGCCTGCATGGGAGTCATGGACGGGAATTTTCCTATAAAGATGATCGCCCTTGGACTCCCCATCATCACCGATTGGACTTGAAGACCATCCCATCTGCACCTTTACCGTTGCACAAGCGGGGGTTAAAGAGCCGAAAGCGATTGCTTCGGGAGGAAACTCCGATTCATCCTGTTTGCGCTCGAGCAGGCTTTTCACAATGAAAAATCTGTGTTCAGGGGTTTTTCTTTTCAACAAATCAGCGAAAAATATTCTTATTTTAGAAAGCGGCTTAGATTGCAACATTCTTGCTTTTATCCCGACATTACCTTGCTCTTGGGACTTCTTTGGTTTACATGGAGCAAATTGGGTGCCTGATGGGGCATGAACAAGTACGTGACAGACCTCGCTAGCTCCAACACCATCTAAATCGATATCGAGGGACACCTTGCCCGACCCGCGAGAGCGTTTAAAAGGAGACTTCTTCCTTGCCTCTCCCACGATATTCCTTGAGGTTAGAAAAGACATCTTCACCATCGAGAAGTCATCTTCATCCAAGTTTACTTTCACGCATGCAAGCCAACGGAGCACGTTAAGCGACACCAAGTACTTAAATACGCGTGAGTGTTCCCAGTACTCATCAAAATCCTCTCGCAAGGAATCAATAGATAACTCTCGCCACTCAGGGTCTTTTGGCAAAGCTTTTATTGATTTCTCGATATGGTCTTTGACTTGCTTATAAGTACCGGGCTCACCGAATTCAATAGCTTTGTCATCTTCTCCGGTTGGGGGAAGGGTTTCTTTGAACAATGAGACCAGAAATTTTGATAGTTCGCGCTTTTGAGAGAGGGGTGGCAACTCCCGTTCTCCGAACTTTTTGGCTTGATCGCCATGCAGGGTCAATATAGCCCCTTCAAGTTGGTTAAGTGCTACATGGCAGCCCATTTCGCGAAGCAACAGATTTATGGGCCGTCCATTTTTGTCCGAGACGCTGAAATCGGTAAACTGAGCGCTTTTTCGAACATTGAGGACGGGGATGTTGATTATTCGATGAGCTGTGGCCTCTTCTTTTTCTTCCTCTTCATCGAGAGCGCGATTTAGAATGGACTCTTGGCAGTGTTCATCAACCTTGCCCTTGCTAGGAACGGTCTCCTGATGATATTTACGAATCTTGTCGCTGTTGATGTCGAGAGAGAGCTTAACGTGCCATTGGGCATCACCGACGTACTCCCAAGACTCGACATGCCTATGGAGCCATTCCGTCCTAAGGAGCAGGGTAAAATCAAACTTTGAGTAAAGATTGATTTCGTCTTTCGAGTAACTCACGTGCTAGGTTTATGGGTGGGGAGGGCGTTATCACGAGATATAGAGCCAAAGCGCAAAGCAAACAATCAGCACGACGGCAGCAAAGGAGAGAAGGAATTTACAAATGCGACTCCCGCTCTTTTCTTTGCGTGCCACTACAGGCGCTGGTTCGCTCGCCATTTTTCTCCACTGATAAGAAGGCCTCTGTACATCGGCATACGGTTGACCGTCGGACGAGAGGCACTGATTACCGAGAATTTCGGCAGAGTGCGTCCTGAGTGCGGCAGGGAAGTTGTCGCAACTTTTTGCATCACACATTTATAAAAAGCCCCCTCCACTTAGACGGTTTGTCATCATATCACATTGACTCCTATACGGTGGGCTAAAAAGGGGAGTGTACCCAAAGGTTGAACTAGTCGTAACTTTCCAAGCTTCACGCCCCCCTGCAGCCTTGCAGATAAACCCAAGCTTGGTCGAAATATATTGATATATAGATATAGGTGTAACTATCAGGCACGACTGTGCTAAATTGGCCCTATTCAGGTACATTTTGAAGACTGCTCCAAGAAAGGCTTCGGCGTGAGCGAGATAATGTTCCGGCGTGAGCGAGATCAGAAAGGCTTTGCCGTGAGTGAGATTACATCTTTCAAAAACATGGATCTAAGAGGGCTAGGACTTATGGATCTTGCCTGCGATGAAGCAATGTCGGTGCTGTCCAAGATTGAGATTGTCTATACCGACCTTGACGGAACTTTGCTTGCTCCAGGAGGGAAGCTTTTATGCGACTTTTCGGGGGATCCCTCAACAGCAATTGCAGAGGCTATGGTTGCGCTTAAAAACCTTGGAATACAAATCGTTATCGTTACAGGCCGTAGTCGAATCCAGGGCAATGAATTCATTCGCTTGCTTGATGCAGATGAGTTTATTGGCGAGATGGGCACTACTATTCAGAAGAGAGATACTTCCAATCTTGATATCAAGTACGACACAGGTTCTTTTTACTGGGACAAAGAAACCTACAAAACTCCCTATGATGCGATAGCGGATAGCGGAGCTATCGAGACTCTACTCAAGAAATACTGCGGCAAAATTGAGTACAACTATCCTAGGTGCCTCAACCGAGATGTTACTCATGCAATGCGTGGCTATGTGGATGTAGACGAGGTAAATACTTTTTTTGAAAGCAGTGGCTATCAGCTTGCTCTCGAAGACAATGGAATGATCTTTACAGTTAAGGAAACTACTTTAGAAAACATCCCTGAGATTCATGGCTACCATGTTGTTCCGGCTGGAACTTCAAAGGCAGTTGCTGTAGCTAAGGATATTGAGCGCAAAGGGCTGGATGTGTCTCAAGCGCTTGCAATAGGTGACGGTGCGGCAGACATAGAGATGGGTCACTCGGCTGGAGCTTATGTGATGATGGCAAATGGTTTGCGGAGTCAACGTTGTCTAGACAAGCTTGCCAAACTTGAAGTCCCGACATTTTTGACTTCTCGCTTTTGCTGCGATGGCTGGGTTGAGTTTGCTCAAGCTCTTCTCAAGTCTAAGCAGTAGAGTTTTGCGCTTTTCGTTATAGGCATAGCATGTCCTAGGAGATATTCATCCATAAGCTCTATGGAGATTTGCACCTAGGACATGCTCTCGTAAGTAACTTTTTGCTGAGGAGCCTTGCGGTTTTGCGGTTATTCGGCAGCCTTACTATTCGGCTTACTATTCGGCGACCTTAGGCAGGGGCGCAACTTGGCCAGGGGCTGGCTTTACCGCAGGAGACATCTTGCTCGACTGGAACATCTCGGAAAAGAAGCTAGTAGCACCAGCAATGCCCGACAGCTCCATAGGCATAATCAACTTGGTAGCATTGCCATCGGCCACTGCTTTGAGCGATTCGAGATAGCGTACGGCAATAAGCTGCTCAACATCTTCACCGGTCTCCAAGCTCTTCAAGACGTTCTCGATAG
>CAZOMM010000011.1:3725-36417 GCA_964581165.1 uncultured Coriobacteriaceae bacterium | reverse complement strand
GCAAACGTATTGTCGCGATTTGAATTTTGCGTTTTTGCAGATATCTAGCGTTTCTGAATCTAAATTTTGCAGATTTTCGGCGTTTTAGAATACGAATTTTGCAGATTGGCCTTAAAATATCAGCCTTACAATATTGACTCCGCAATACAGAGCACGCGATACAAGCCACGCACATCATTGTTGGGCAAACGCTAACTATCCACAGACTACCCACAAAGAGGCCGCTTATATGCTAAAAAGAAAAATCGAACAGACGCTTGCAGAGTGGAAGCGCACTAAAACCAAGCAGGGCATCCTGATTACCGGAGCTCGCCAGACCGGCAAGACCAGCAGTATAGAGCGCTTTGCGGCTGATAACTACAAAAACCTGATCAAGATCGATTTTGTAGAAAGACCAGAAGCCATAAACGTTATAACTCAGGCAACCAGCCTTGATGATCTAATCATGAGAGTAACGGCCTTTGCCTCCTCTCCTCTAATAGATGGCAAAACCCTGCTTTTCTTTGATGAGGTACAGCGCTGTGGTGACGCAATTACTTGGATGCGCTATCTAGCGCAAGATGAGCGCTTTGATGTTGCCTATTCTGGCTCTATGCTTGGGATTGAGGCTTACGACTTTCGCTCACTTCCGGTTGGAACCATCGATATTGCTGAGATGTTTCCGCTTGACTTTGAAGAATTTTGCTGGGCAAACGGTGTTGATGATTCACTATGGGAGATAGTTGAAAGTTGCTATCGTGATGAGCAACCCGTTCCAGACTTCATCCACAATAGATTCTCTGATTTGTTTTGGCTTTATGTATTGGTGGGAGGCATGCCAGAAGCGGTGCAGGTCTTTATCGACACTCACGACACCCAGGCAATGCGGGCGCGTCAAAGCAGTATCCTTAATGCATACCGTGCAGATATCACTCGCTACATTAACGATCCTGTGCGCAGTCAGCGAGTCAAAACAATCTTTTATTCGATTCCTGCCCAGCTCAACAAAGAAAACCGACGCTTCATAGTGGCGGGCATCGACAAAAAGAAACGTTTCGAAAACATAGCTTCGGATTTTGATTGGCTTGCAAATGCAGGTGTAGCATTGCCTGTCAAAAGAGCAACTGAAGCACAGTTTCCACTTGAAATGTCGGTAGAAAGTAGCTTTTTTAAGCTATACCTAAACGATGTGGGATTGCTATTCAGTACGTTTACGCCCATAGATGTCGAAAAACTCCTGCTAAAAAGTGAGGAGATCAACTGGGGCTGGGCTTTTGAAAACGTAGTTGCACAGGAGCTGCGCGCACATGGTCGGGATTCGCTGTTTTACTTCAACAGCAAAAAAATGGGTGAAGTTGATTTTCTTATCGAGGATTACCGCTCTCCAAAAGTTATTCCAGTTGAAGTGAAATCTGGCAAACATAGTCACAGCCACGCTGCACTAGATCGCTTGATGGAGGTAGAAAACTACCATCTTGAGCGCGCCATCGTACTTCATCGCCTAAACGTAGAGCGCACAGAGCAGATAATCTACCTTCCCGTGTATATGGCAGCTTTCTTGTAGGATTTTTCTTGGTGTCTGTAGAGTGATTATTCAAAATCAAAAATAAAATGCTTATTCGAACCTAGGACATGCTCAATGAAGGGCTTAATGAAGGGTGAGAAAATCCGTGCCTCTAGTCTCCCGGTGAGTCAGTCCTTGGCATTCTTTAAGATTCCATACTAGCCGCTAGCAATTTTGACCTTGTTATCAGAAGCAACGCTTACCAAGCCCTTGGCGATAAGCTGCAAAACCTTGGGGTACAACTCGTGTTCTGCTGCATGAATGCGCTCTTCTAAGGTATCAAGAGTATCGTCTTCTAAAATCTCAACTGCTTGTTGAGCAATAATAGGGCCAGCATCCATCTCTGCGTTAGCAAAATGCACAGTGATGCCTGTAACTTTAACCCCATGCTCAAAGGCATCGGAGATGCCGTGTGCTCCAGGAAAAGACGGCAAAAGTGCTGGATGTAAGTTAACAATGGCATTGGGAAATGTGTTTAGCAGCTCATCGCCTACCATGCGCATATAACCAGCCATGGCCACACATTCAACACCTGCATCTAACAAGGCCTTGGCAATGCGAGCATCGGCAATATCTGGTTCGCAATAATCCTCAACCTGCATTACAAGACAGCTGATCCCCGCCTTACGAGCACGCTCAATCCCATAAGCATTTGGATTTGACGAAACTACCAAAGCGATTTTTGCATCAAGCTTTCCTGCATCAATTGCATCGATGATTGCTTGTAAATTACTTCCGCTGCCAGAAATTAGCACTCCAAGCGACAGCATTTAAATCAGCACCTCTCAAGTCCCAGCTAGATACCAGTTAAGCCCCAGCCAAACACCTTTCAAACCTCAGCCAAACATGAATCCTTAAAGGGCATCAATATATTCCACATAAGCCTTAGCATTCGAATCCTCGCCAGCTACAATCTCTCCAACCACAAAAGCCTTCTCGCCAGCAGATTCAAAGTGCGAAATCAGAGCATACACTGCTTCTTGCGGGCAAATCACACACATTCCAATACCCATGTTGAAGGTCTTATAAGCCTCCTCAGCACTAAGAGAAGCAGCCGAACAAACCATCTGAATGATCTCTGGCACAGGCCACGATCCCCTGCGCAGTTTAGCTACAGTTCCTGAAGGTAAGGCGCGGTCGAGATTCTCCGTAATTCCTCCGCCGGTGATATGTGCACAGGCATGAATATCCAAACCAGCACGGAGGGCTGCGAGCAAGGGCTTCACATAAATGCGAGTAGGCTCGAGCAAAGTAGCTCCAACTGAACGTCCCCCAAGCTGTTCGCAGGGCGCAGTTAGCACTGCCAGATCCATACGCTCCACCATGGCACGTCTTACTAGCGAAAATCCATTAGAGTGCAGGCCCGAAGATGCTAGACCAATAATCACATCTCCCGGCTTTACCTTATCGGGTCCAATCATCTTAGGACGATCAACCACGCCTACACAAAAACCAGAAAGATCATAGTCGTCAGGATCCATAACCCCAGGATGCTCAGCCATCTCACCGCCAATAAGAGCACAACCTGCCTGCTTGCAGCCCTCGGCCACCCCAGCGACCACGGTAGAAACAAATTCTGGCTCAAGCTTGCCAATTGCTATGTAGTCCAAGAAAAACAGTGGCTCAGCTCCGCAAACAACCACGTCGTTAGCGCACATAGCCACAAGATCAATTCCTACAGTGGAGCTGTCGCGCAAAAGCTGAGCTAGCCTGATCTTGGTTCCAACACCATCTGTGCCAGAAACCAAAATGGGATCATCCATGCCCTTAAAAGCAGCGGCTGAGAAAAGTCCACCAAAGCCGCCGATATCTCCTATCACCTCGGGTCTAGCTGTAGACTTTACCGAGTCTCCAATCAAATCAACTGCCTCGGCACCAGCCTTGATAGAGACACCTGAATCCTCATAAGTTATTTGATTGTTTTGTTCACACATGATTGCTCCTCTTTTTCGAGGCTCCACAAGCTATCCATTGCATATCCTTCCTTGGGCCACCAAGTGGGAGTCATGCCTTCCTTAAAGTTATTCTTCATTAGCGATGGTGGTAGTTCCACTGGATAATCCCCCGAAAAACAAGCCGTGCAAAAACCGGGGGTCTGGGTGTAGATGCACGATTTTAGCCCCTCTAGCGAAAGGTAGGCCAAAGAATCGGCTCCTATAAATTCGCAGATCTCGGCTACCGACATGCTGGCAGCAATCAACTGATCTTGCACATCGGTATCTATCCCATAAAAGCAGGGCCACATCACGGGGGGCGAGACAATTCTCATGTGCACTTCTTTGGCTCCGGCCGATCGCAGCATCGTTACAAGCTGCTTTGAGGTGTTGCCCCTAACGATGGAGTCGTCAACAACAATAACTCTGCGATTTCGAAGCGTGTAAGGCAAAGGGTTGAGCTTGAGCCTAATCCCCATTTGACGCAGGCCCTGGGTTGGCTGAATAAAAGTGCGGGCAATGTAGCGGTTTTTAATTATGCCCTCCGAATAAACTATGCCGCTTTCTCTGGCATAGCCAATTGCACCTGGCACACCAGAATCGGGAACCCCAATAACGATATCGGCTTCTACGGGTGCCTCAACAGAAAGCCTTCTGCCCATAGCTTCCCTTGCTCGATAGACACCGGCACCGTCCATGATGGAGTCGGGCCTCGCAAAATAAACATACTCAAAAATACAAGCGGCCCGTCGCCTTTGGGGAACTCCCTGCTCGGCAACTAGGCCTTTTTTGTCAATTTTTACAATCTCGCCTGGCTCCACATCGCGAACGTATTCGGCACCTACAATGTCTAGAGCGCAGGTCTCGGACGAAACCACCCAGCCCTTACCATCCAAAAGCTTACCTATGCAAAGCGGCCTGATCCCATTTGGATCGCGGAAAGCATACAGAGCACTGCTGGTAATAACCACCATCGCATAAGCGCCCTCGATAAGCTCCATGGTCTTGCGAATACCCTCGCGCATACGAGAAGCCTTAAGCGTAAAATGCTCTATCAGCTTTGCAGCCACCTCGCTGTCTGTGCTGGAGCGAAAAGAAATATTTCGCTCAATCAGCTCGCCTCTAAGGCTGTCTGTATTTACGAGAGTTCCATTGTGAGCTAGAGCTATTATCTCCTGCCCAAGATAGCAAAGATGGGGCTGCGCGGCCTCCCAAGACTTGTGTCCGCCACTGGTGGAATATCGACAATGACCACAAGCCACATCGCCTGTGAGAGAAGAGAGATCTCCTTCTTCGAAGACCTGCGTAACAAGGCCCATGTCTTTGGTGGCCGTAACCGTAAAACCATCGCCAACAGCAATTCCAGCCGACTCCTGTCCACGATGCTGGAGAGCATGAAGGCCAAAATAAGCGAGTCTTGAGACATCTTGCCCAGGGGCAAAAATCCCAAAGACTCCGCACTCTTCTTCTATGTGGTCTAGGCCGGCATCGCTAAGGTTGTGGCCTGAACTCCGCCTCTTCATCTAGGACATGCCCCCTCACATAACCCTCACATAAGTTAGACCTGCAACTATACGTAAAAAGGTAAACAAAAACATCAGCAAGACAAGCAATCAAAACGTCACTGCATCGGTTTGCACACAACAAAGCACTGTTCTGTTGTCATTTGTCTCGTAACTACAAGTAACCAACGAAAACAATTTGTCTACCTGGGATATATCAAAATCAATGGAACTTACCGCACGATCAAGCATTTCCGAGATATACGCTTCGAAATCCTCTCGTGTCTCAAAGTCAAAGACCCTGATGCTCGAATCTGTGCCGCTAACTGTATAGGAAAAAACAGGTGAAAGCATAAAGGCTTGAGTCTGCGTAACAATGATCACTCTACGATCGCCCTCAAGATAAGCCTGATCCTTAAAATTAAGCAGACTGGCAAACATGGAACCATTTAGCATGTTGTGCCCATAAATGATGTTATTGTCGCTGCTCATATCTTCTGCATCATCGCAATCTAGGAATATGCAACCACTAGAGCTATACGTGTCATCGAAGGAATGATGCAGATAATAATCGTTGTCATCGCCTTGGACTATTGGGTAGTCAATAACAGAATCTTCTACATAGATCCACCCAATAATATTGGGGTTAATCTGACCTAAAGCATCCCAATCCATATCGATGTCAGCCAAACTTGAAATGCCATCAAAAATCTCATCTATAAGCGATTGGTCTACGCCCGAAGCCTCTCTTGCTGTGTTATATCTCGACGACGCATCCATGTAGCCGTAAAACATGCTTCCTACAATGCCTAGGGCTACCGCCAACAAGGCCAAACCTATTCCAAGAAGAATCTTACTTTTGAGATCCCAAGGCTTTTTTTCCTTGCTTTTTTGATTTGACTCAAGATTCCCTTTTACATGAACCCCTTCGTATTCAGAATCTGAGGATTTGCTCATTTCTTTCTCAGTTCCTCAATGAGGCCTTTAAGAATTAAGACAACAATTAGAACAACAAAAATAATCCCCAAAATCCAAAGCGCAATAGCAGGAATCTGAAATCCAAATAGATCTATTGTGTCCATTGCAAATCACCCTTCTAAGCAAGCTAAAACCTAGCTAGACCCTGTCTTAGTAGATTGAATGCACCTACTCTTTCATAGGCAGATCTTCGGCAACATCATTTTTTCTACTGATCTTCTTTTTTATAGCTCTAATCTTGCTGTTTGATTTCTTTGCAGCCCTACGTTCTTCTTCTAGCCTAGCTTGCTCCAGCTCGTGCTTAAGCTGCTTTGGAGACTTTTTGACAGAACCTCCACCCTGCTCTTCGAGTTTTTTTAAGCGTCGAATTTTTCCAAACTCAATGAATAACGCAACGATGATGGCTGCATAGGCCAAGACCATAAAGACAATGTAGTATGTGTTCAGGTTCGCAACATTAAAGACCGAAATAACAATACAGATCACACCAATCGCAATGGCAACCCACCATCTTTTTCGCCACTTGCGAATCTCTTTTTTGTTTTTGTCTTTCTTAGCCTCAAGTGAACCAGCCATCTTAATGTTTTGAGGCTTTTGAGCTTCTTTTTGGCGCTTTTTCTCTTCTTTTTGAGCCGCCTCTTGCTTGAGTTCTTTGCGAGTCTTTTTGCCCGACTTTACATAAACGGTCGAAGCCGCCTTAGAAGCTGGCTTGGCCTTTGCCGCAGATTTGCGCGTAACTCCTTCTGGGCCATCACCCATATTGCGGTCGTTTGTGTAGCTTCTCCTAGTCATTTATGACCGAAACTCCTGAATCTACCGACGCGTCGCAGTTTGAGTCAAACGTCAAGCGAAGCGTCTGATGTGCATCCTTTGCTCAAATATCCAAGTGAGCAGAACTTCATTCTACACTCTGGGCTTTGAGTGCCGCCAAATAAGCTCGTCCTATATCGTCCTGTGTTGTCTAGCGACCGCTAGCGCGCGCCACCCTGTGGCTCAAATTTGCTTCCAGTTAGCATCTCATATGCCTGAATGTACTTTTCTGAGGTCTTGGCAATGATCTCTTCGGGCAACCTTGGTGGATTGCCAGTACGATCCCAATTTGCATCAAGCCAATCGCGAATGAACTGCTTGTCAAAGCTCGGCTGACTCTTGCCAGGTTCATAAAGATCGCTCGGCCAAAATCTTGAAGAGTCTGGAGTCAAAACCTCATCGGCCAAAATGATCTGCCCATCAACTGTTCCAAACTCCAGTTTTGTGTCCGCAATGATGATGCCTTTTTGTGCGGCGAACTCACTGGCCTTACGATAGACATCTAGCGAGTAGCTGCGCAGAGCCTCGGCATTATCGATGCCAATTTTTTCGACTATGGCCTCAAAACTTACGTTTTCGTCATGATCGCCAATCTCGGCTTTTGTGGATGGAGTAAAGATTGGTTCTGGAAGTTTAGATGAGTTGATCAAACCCTCTGGCAGCGGAATCGAGCACACTGTGGAGCTTGCTTGGTATTCCTTAAGACCAGAGCCAGCCAGATATCCACGCACGATACACTCCACCGGAAACATCTCGGCCTTCTTAACAATCATCGACCTACCAGCAAGATAGTCTGCATAGGGCTGAAACTTTTCTGGAAGATCAGCCGGATCAGCCGAGATCACATGGTTTCCAATTACATCGCCCAGCATCTCAAACCAGAACAAAGAGATGCGATTAAGAACCTCGCCCTTATAAGGAATCTCGTCCTCTAGCACATAATCAAAGGCCGATATCCTGTCGGAGGCCACCATTAGCAGCCTATCTCCAAGATCATAGATGTCTCTTACCTTACCCGAGCTGTCTGGACGAATGTCAATTTCTGCCATCGAATCCCCCTCTTTCAACACGTTTGCCTCCTCAGGAGCCTCTTGCAAACCTTTTACAGGAAGCACCTGCAAGCCATCTCTTTTACCAACCCATTTAAGACTGTACAAAAGACCACCTTGGGCCTTAGCTCCAGCCTTTTCGGCCTTGCGCGCAGCAGAGGCGGCTGCACGCTCTTTTTTAGCCTGAGAGCGAGCTAGAGCACTCTTGGATTTATCCTTGCTCTCTCTAACTGGGAATATCAAAAAGTTCCTAGCTTTACCAGAAGAAGTCTTTGTTTTCTTCTTTGATTTGGAACTGTCTTCCTTTAAAAGCGGGATGTTAATGGTAAAGGTGCTGCCCTGCCCCAAGCTAGAAGCCACATCTACCCAGCCGTTATGTCTGTCCACCACTTCTTTAACGATGGCCAGCCCCACACCTAGGCCCCCAGACACCCTGTCACGAGCCGAATCAGATCTCCAGAACCTCGAAAAGATATGTTTAAGATCATCCTCAGACATTCCTTCGCCAGTATCACTAATCGAGATCTGGGCCATAACAGAATCGCTTCTTACCTCAATTTCGATCTTGCCGCCCTCGGGCGTGTATCTAACAGCGTTAGAGATAATATTGGCGATTGCTTGCTTTATTAGATCTGGATCGGCCATAACCATAACCCCAGACTCATAGGCATATCTCAGCTCTAAGCCCGATTCTTCTACAAGCATTTGGTGAGTCAAAACCAACTCTTCCACCAAGCTGCCTAGGTCTATTTCTTTGGCATTCATTGGGGTCGAGCGATTTTCTAGGCGAGAAAGCTTAAGCAGGGCATCTACCAACCTGCCAAGTCGCACAACCTCCTCGTTGACCATATTAAGCCGCTGCTGATCGGCCGGAAGCACTCCATCGACCATGGCTTCAACTGTAGCCTGCATTGCCATAAGCGGAGTTCTGAGTTCATGGGCCACATCGTTTATGAGTCTGCGTTCAAGCTTACGATCGTTTTCGATAGACTCGGCCATATCGTCAAAGGTCATGCCCAGCTGAGCTATCTCATCGCTTCCTACAAGGCCGGTTCTGGCAGATAAGTCGCCACCTTTAATGGCATCTGCAGTGCGAGAGACGCGCTTAATAGGCTCAATGAGCCTTCTAGAGAGCACATAGCCAATTAAACATGAGAATAAAACTGCGACTAAGGCAGCAAAAACTACAGCACCATATGAGTTGGATTTAAATACGGTATCTCGCCCAGCCACAAAACCAGTAGAAGCATCGGTCCAAACATAAACTGTTCCAATTTCTGTGCCATAAGCAGTTATTGCAACACTTATTGTTCGGTTGGGATCGCTGGGTGCAGTAGGCAAAATCTCAGATGTAGCCCCGTAGACAGCAAGATCGGCAAGAACGTTTTCGGAGTAAATCACATAACCATTTGTATCCACAGCTTCGATTTTTAGGGTCTCGTCAGATGAGATTGCAGGCATCCCCTCAACCGCTTGTATCCAATTTCCATATCGTTCGAAGCGCTCGCCCAAAGAAAGAGCAGCAAAATCTGCAGTACGCTGCATGTTTTCTTTGGCGTAGGAGTTAAAGTAGCTCTCCCAAACAAGGCCTAATACAAGTGCGGCAATCAAAGCTGTCATTACAGCAACAAGAGCAAACAGTAAAACAACCCTGCCGGTAAACGATACCGTCATAACGTCTGTTGTTCTATCTTTTACTTCAGGACTTTTGCTCATTGTTATGTCTATCAGGTGCCTGCCCGTTATTTTTCTCTATGTTAAACCACTGCTGCCACTGCTGCCTTAGAGCTAGTCAAGCTAGAAGTGCTCAACAACAGCAGACTCTCGTTAAAGGGTGTGCAGGATGATTTAAACAATGTAAGCAACAGGCACCTCTCAGACAGACGGGTCGAGTCGGGTTGTGTCGGACAGACAGGTTGAGCGGGTCGGACAACAAAGTTCACAGACGGGTCGAGTCGGGTCAAATAACAAAGCCCGCAGACAGGCCAAACCAGACTTACTCAAGCTAGAGAGATCCCTTACTCGACTTAGATGGATCCTCAAATCTGTATCCAATGCCATGAACAGTGTAGAGCCATTTTGGACGACGCGGGTCGTCGCCAATTTTGGCGCGAAGATTTTTGATGTGGCTATCTATCGTGCGCTCGTAACCCTCAAAGTCGTATCCCAAAACCTTCTCTACTAGTTCCATCCTCGAATAGACCCTTCCAGGATACCTAGACAGCGTGGTAAGCAGTTTAAACTCGCTGGCAGTAAGATCTACTTCTTTGTTGTCAACAAAAACCTTGTGGCCAGAAAGATCTATAACCAGATCGCCAAAGGTAAACACTTCTCGCTGGGGATCAGATTCGATATGAGCTCGCCTGAGCAGTGCGCGAACCCTAGCAACAAGCTCACGTGGAGAAAACGGCTTTACCAGATAGTCGTCTGCTCCTAGTTCCAAGCCCACAATCCTGTCTTCAACCTCTCCTTTGGCTGTAAGCATGATTATGGGGATATCGGATTTATCGCGTATAACCCTGCAGATTCTTTCGCCCGATACTCGTGGCAGCATAAGATCGAGAACTACTAAGTCAAACTGATGTGTCTCAAACTCATCGAGGGCCTCTTGGCCATCTCCAACTGCAGTTACTGCGTAATTCTCAACCTTAAGATAGGCCTCTACTGCATCTCTGATAGCTTTTTCGTCCTCTACTAACAGGATGCGCATGACTTCAGAACTTGTCATGGGTGCTCTCCTTACGGTATTAGCTTAACCCTTATATGTAAGGCCCGGCTCTTGCTCAGCCTCCCCAGTCTGGCCTTTGAGGTCTGCTCAGCCTGGCAAGGCCTGCTCTCAGACTAATCTCGGCCTCAGCCTAGTCTCAGCCTGACGACTCCTCCCCAGTCTGACCAGCCTCCCCGGTCTGCTCTTTGAGCTCTGCACCGGGCCTTACATCGAAAGTAAGTCTACTCTCTAACTCGGCTCATTCCCAATAATCCGCGAAACCACCATTAGCTTTGCCGTTTACGCAATTAAGTAACATTAAAAACCCTAACAGTAACGACACCATCTCCAGAACCATCCCCCGATGGCACCGAAGTGTAGGCAACGATTCTTTCGCTTTTACCCACAGACATCAAAAAGTCTCCATAGCTTTCGCATCCCGAGACCACAGGAATGGCAAAGTAACTTTGTTCGCTCAGCTTTAAGCCCACAATGCTCGAAGTGCTTTTAACCACAAGATAGTCTCCGCAGATAACAGGCGTGTCCATGGGAGTTCGATTAAAGCGAACATATTGGCCGTCGCCCATTGGAGCGTAGGTTCCAAAACTGGAAATCCCATCACCATAGTCGTAGCTAGATTCAATCGAGAAAATCATCGACTCATCCATATAGATGGCATCGTATGCTCGCATAGAGCTAGGCAGAATCTGAGCGCAAAGAACCTCAAGCGTAGAAGCATCAAGGGCTGTTAACTGATACCTAGTAGAAGAGGTGTTTGCTCTTGGAACTATCGTAACCACACCATCTGTGGCTTGGGGATTTGTGATCATTCGCCCGTGTGAGGTGTAGGCAATTTGCGGATTTGTATTGCTAAGACTTGCCTTTTTGAGATAAGAGTCCGAGCTTGTTGCCGAGCCATCCTCAGAAGGCATTACGGTCCAAAAAGCAGCGTCTCCGCTAACGCATAGCATCGGTGGATCAAAATCTAGATCTCCCTCATCCACCAAAATAGCCTCACCAATCTCAGTCGAGCTTCTAACCTCTGCTATGTAAACCCGCCAATCGTCATCGTAGAGATTGCATTCTACCCAGATTAAAATCTGCCCATTGCCTCGAGCGTCGTAGATCTGATAGCCCTCCGAATCAGACACTGCTCTTTCGAGTACGGTGCTCAGACTCTGACTCGAAATGCTTAAAAGCCCAAGACTTACAAGTACATCGTTGGTAGAACCTGGACTGAGAACAACGGCAATTGAGTCGTCATCCATATTGGCAATACTGCCCATGGGGAGGTCAAAGGATGCAGCTTCAGTAACACATTCGCTGTAATCCAGTTCTTCAAAATCGCTGGATAAAAGCACCGAATCCTCGGCAACCGAAAGCTCCGTGGGTTCTAAAGTTGCTTCTTGTGTCTCTTCGTCTGAGGAACAAGCAGATAAAACAGGAGCGCCTGCTGCCAAGGCAGCCAATGTGACAGATCCCCTAAGAAACTGCCTACGGCTTATCCGATGTTCGCCACCGGGTCGTTGCTTTTCATCCGACCAATGACCGTCATCCGACATAGCCCAAGCGCTCCTCTCCTAATTGCCTGATTTCCCAACTGGCTAATTGCTCAATTGGCTGATTGATCGTGATTAATCGAGACTGATCGACATTTTCCATAACGAATTTCTCTATGTTTCTCTATGTTAAACCAGAATTGAGATTGGTTTGAAAACCAATCTAGCAGTGCTCAATAAGACTGGGCTTTCACCAAAGGGCTTTCACCAAAGGGTGGCAGAATGCAAAGAGTGAGCAGAATGCCGGCGCTGGACTCGGGTAGTCAACGCTTGACTACCGGCGCTGGGCTCAGGCAGTCAACGCTTGCACCGTCAGTGCTTGCATTCTTTAAATGCAGTACTGCAAACAAGATTGCCGAGCACCTTTCAGAAGATTTATGGTAGTTTGTAGATACTTAAATCAAATGGCGTGTATATAGCGGCAGACGGTATTAAGTTTTAGACTCTAGGGTGAATCCTAGCTTGGTTAACGGGGATTCGACCAAAAAGGTTTGGTGGATAGCGGACTAGGAGGCAATCGTGGCATCCAGAATAATAACCATAAGCAGGCAGTACGGAAGCGGCGGCCGCGAAGTTGGGGAGAAACTTGCGGAGAAACTTGGATATGCCTACTACGATAAAGAGGTCATCCAACGCGCTGTAGAGGAGAGCGACATTAGCAAGGAGTTCTTTGAGAGTGGCGGTGAGAGCTCCGGATCTATCCTCTCGTACTTCCTGTCTTTTGCAAATGGACAATCGTCTGCAGACGAAAGTTCGCTTCCTCTCCCCGATAGGATCTTTTTGATCCAGTCTAAGGTGCTCAAAAAACTTGCCAGCGAAGGCCCCTGCGTTATCATTGGCCGCTCAGCCGATTACGTACTGCGCGATGAACCAGACACTCTCAAGGTTTTGATCTATGCCGACAAGGAGTCGAGGGTCGAGCGTGTAATGAAGCGCAAAACCCTAACCGAGAAAGGCGCACTGGCTCGCATCAAGAAGATCGACAAGGGACGTGCTCTATACTACGAGCAGTTCACCGGCAACAAGTGGTGCGATGTGCTTGCGCACGACGTTGCGATATCCACCAGCAAGTTCTCGATTGAAGATACCGTTAACATTCTTGCAGATATTGCGCTTAACAAGTCATAGTTGGACTTGTTGAAGGGTCGCTTAAGGGATGCCGTTCAAGGGGGGTGCCACTCAAAGGGATGCCGCCTAGAGAAACCCCTTAAAGCGCCGCCCAAAGGATCCGCCTAAAAGGGATCGCTTAAAGGTGCCCGCCTAAAAATGAAGGTCTTTATAAAGGCACCCGCCTTGCGCCAGGAAGCCAAGAGCGGGTGCTTTTTTGTGCTATAGACCAAAACGCTAGGCCCTCATAAAAGGATGTGCAGAATGCCAGGCCCCTAAAACTCCAAGCCCTCCAAGCGATCAAAGATCACACCGATTCTAGTAAGGAATGCACGCGGATCAAAGATCTCATCAAGCTCGGCAGTACTGAGATTGGCATCGGGATCTGCCTCGATCCTTTCTCTAAACGATGGGCCATCAACCGCATTTTGGATGTCTTCCCAAACGCTCATCGCATTGCGCTGCACAATCACATAGGCATCTTCTCTGCTAATTCCTGTTTGAACTAAAGCAAGCAAAACCTTGGACGAAAAAATCAGACCCCTAGTTCTCCAAAGGTTGTGCTCCATCTTGTCTGGATAAACAAAAAGATCATCAATAATTGGCTGCATCTTATAGAACATGTAATCCAAGGCGATAAAACTATCAGCTAGCGCCACACGCTCTGTGCCAGAGTGGCTAATATCGCGCTCGTACCAAAGTGCCACATTGTCCAAAGCTACCTGTGAATTGGCCTTGACCACCCTAGCTAGGCCGCAGACCCGCTCTACGGTGATGGGATTTCTCTTGTGAGGCATAGCCGAGCTGCCTTTTTGGCCCTTTTTAAAAGGCTCTTCGGCCTCGATTACATCGGTTTGCTGGAGAAGGCGAATCTGCGTAGCTATCGACTCCAGCACAGCTGCCACTACCGCCAAAGCTGTCATAACCTGAGCATGTCTGTCTCTAGCAATCACCTGAGTCGAGAGTGGGTCGTAGCTCATTCCCAACTTTTTGCAGACATATTCCTCGACAAAAGGATCAATATTCGAATAGGAACCCACAGCGCCCGAAATCGCACCAACAGCAATGTTTTTACGAGCCTCGAGCATTCGTTGCTGGCAGCGCTTTAGCGCCCAAACCCAGCTCGCAAATTTCATTCCAAAGGTCATTGGCTCGGCATGAATACCATGAGTGCGACCCACGCAAAGCGCATCACGCAGCTCAAAAGCCCTACGCTTGCAGCTCTCCCCCAAAGCTGCGATATCGGCAAGAATTATGTCGATAGCCTGAGTGATCTGATAGCAAAGTGCTGTATCGCCTAGGTCTGAGGATGTCATTCCATAGTGAACCCATCGGCTAGGCGGCTCGCTATCTTTAGGAATGTCGGCATCGATATACTCGGCCATATTGGTGAGAAACGAGATCACATCGTGATTGCTAATCTTTTCAATCTCATCAATGCGTTCAACCGTAAAATCAGCGTGCTCACGAATCCAGGCTGCTTCTTCCTTGGTGATTCCTGCCTGCCCAAATTCTGCTTGAGCCTCGCAAGCCAATATTTCGATCTCTTTCCAGATTTCGAACTTGTTCTGCAAAGAGAAGATGTGGCCCATCTCGGGTCGAGTGTATCGATCAATCACGGTTGTTCCCTTTCAGTATTCTTGCCTATTGAGGTTTATCTTACGGAGGTTCGCCTTACAGGTGGCTCACCTTGCAGGTGGCTCACCTTTTGAGGCTCACCCTACAAAAGGCCCACCTTGCAGGAAGCTTGCCCCACAAAAGACTCGCCTTACAGAAAGCTCACCTTACAGCTTTTCCCACACTACCTGCCCATGATCCGGTGCATACCCCGGTGATCCACAAAACAAAGGAAGTTTCTTGGTCAAAACCCGTCTTCATTAGCTTTTCACACTCGGCAGCTTCGGATAATGCTCTTATAAGCTCAGATTCCTTAAAGTGCGATGCGTACTCTGCATGCTTTTTGTATTTCCAATCGGGGCCTCCAAGCACAGTCGCCACAGATACCGAGCCCGGTCGCGCACGTAGTGATTTTACGGTGAGTAGCTCTTCTATTCTTCGAACGCAAAGTGTTAGCAGGCCAAAGAGCTGCTGACCCTGAAGCTCGTCTAACATCCTGATGCATTTGGAGACATTTCGCGACGACATTGCATCAACAACATCCCAAGGCTTTGGGAGTTCGGTTTTACTAACAAGCGCCTCGACATCGATTTCTTCGATTGACGTACGCCCCTGAGAACTCACATATTCAGCGAGCTTGCCAATTTCGGCATCTATAGCCACCGTAGAGATCCCCACTCTTTCTATTAGAGTCTCTGCAGCTCGCTGACTAAGAGCAACTCCAAAACCAGAAGCAAGCCTTGTGGCAAAGTTTCGCACCTCTGATTTTTTAGTCTTGAGATCACAGGAAATGATTGCTTTTGGATCGATCTTTGCAACGGCATTGTAGATCTTGGCGTTTTTGGCTAGCTTGTCGCCTATCATCACCAAAACAGTAGTCTCTGTCGGATTCTTTAGATACTCGCAGATCGAATCGAGGACTGGTTTTCGTGCATGGTCGATCCCCTTGATCACAACAAGACGCTTCTCCGACAAAAATGGCATCGTGGTGCAAGCGGCCACAACAGCATCGGGCGGATCTATTTCGGGGCCTTCAAAAACGGTCTGATTTAAGGTGAGTTCTCCAAGCTCAGATATGCGATCCTGCATTCTTTTAAGTAGAGCCTCGCGCTTAAGTTTGTCCTCACCTAAAAAGAGATAAGCGCTTAGTAGCTTGCCTGCTCCCTTTGTGCCAGACGATTGCGTGCTAGATGATTGCGCACCAAGCGATTGTGTACCGGACAATTGGTTTTGAGAGCTTCTTGAAGATGCTGCTTTTGGATCGTTCTGCATTTTTGATGCTTGTTCTACTGCCAAGCTCTCTCCCTCTAAGTTCCTCAGATGTATGTTAGATGTATCTAAACAGCGTGCGGCCAAACACGCACATGAGCGTGCACATAAGCCAGCGTGCGCCCAAGCGTGCACAGCTGCCCTAGATAGTAGCACAGCTAATCTGAGCACCCTCTGTCCCAAACTCTATGGTGACATCCCCATTCTGGTCTGTCCTAAAAACCTCAACGCCAGCTTCTTCTAGAACCTCTAAGGTACTGGTAGTTGGATGCCCATAACGATTGTCTGCACCCACGCTTATGATCGCGGCGCTTGGCTTAAGGGCTTCCAAAACCTCGGCATCAACAGCATCATCGCTTCCGTGATGTCCAACCTTGATAATGTCCGCATGATCTAAGCCCGAGTCGATGATTTGACTAAGCTCGGGAGCCTCTGCGTCGCCTGTTAAAAGCATCGTTGTAATGCTGCCTTTTCCATCCTCATGTGTATAGGTGAGCAGCAAACAAACAGAGTCGGAATTCTCTGAGCTAGTAAGGCTATCTTGAGGCCACAACATCGTAAGCGTCATGTTTTCTGAAAGATAGATAGTGTCGCCCAAGGAAAGCTCAATTATTCCGTCTTCTCCAACAATGGCTTTTGCATCTTCTAGCACCTCTTGTGCCCCTGTATCCTTGCTGGCCAATGCCACAGAACCAGATGCAACAACTACCGTGTCTATCTGGACGATCGAACGTATGTCAGCCAATGCACCGCAGTGATCAGCATCAAAGTGAGTGATGAGCAGTGAATCCAAACTTGTAATCTGCTGTCTGCCTAAAGCATCCAATAGCTCCGATCCATATTGGCCAGTGTCTACCAGTACAGTTGAGCTTTTATCTCTTATTAGTATCGAATCCCCCTGGCCAACATCCATCACCACAACTTCTGGGTTACTTTTAGGCGAAAAAGCTATCGCGAAGACCAAGACTGCAACGCAGGTACCCAGCGTAATTTGTCGAATCCTTTTTCTTTTAGGGAGAGGCCAGATCACCCACAGGAGTACGCAAACTGTTACCGCAATAAGAGTGGCAGTGACCTGATCCATATGCACAGGTATTGCCACAAATGGAATCTTTGCCAAACATGCGACAAGCCAAACCGCAAACTCGCTCAAAAGACACAGCAGCCAGATCATGGTCTGGCCCACTGGTGGCAAAACAGCCCAAACAAGCAAGGAAACTATTCCGGCTCCAAGCAAAAACGAAACAACAGGAGATGCAAGCAAGTTGCAAAATGGACTCCCTATCGAAAGCATCGAAAACATCGAAGCCGAGATCGGAGTTGTAGCCCCTTGGGCAACAAGGGTCATAGACACAGGCTGCGAGAATTTGCCAAGTTTGTCCGGGAGTAGCCTGCAAATCCAAGCATCTGCCAAACCCATAAACAAGCCTAAAGACCCCACTCCTGCAACAGAAAGAGCAAAGCCCACCGAAAAAGCACTGGAAGGATCTATCACCAGCATTATCACAACAGTTGGAACAAGCACATGAATTGTTCCAGAGCGTCTACCCGCGATCCAAGACAGTCCGGCCAACACAGCCATGATGCAAGATCTTATGGCCGAGGGCTGCATTGCGGTAAGAATTAGATAGGCAATCACAAAAAGTGCTAGAAGAATTGTGGAGGCCCATCTTGGAACTCGAGCTATTCCCAAAGCCCAAGACACGAGCATTGCCACCACGGCCATATGGCCGCCCGAAACTGCCACAAGATGGGTAAGTCCGGTGGTACGAAAATCGGCCTCGGCTGCTGTGCCCTCTAATCCACTGGGATATCCAAGCACAACTCCAGCCAACAAAGCTGCACCCTCTCCCTCGTTGGCAAGTATCAAATCCAAACAAGACTGGCGAATTGCTCCCAAAAAACCATAGGGATTGGCTGCCCAGTTCCACTCCTCCACAATCCCAGGATTTAATGTGGCTGCAACCATGCTTTGAAACAACCACTCATTCGAAGCATCTATTGCGCTAGGCCTTGCAGAGCTTTCAAAGACTGCTCCGTACGGAAGTGGGTCACCATCTGTATCCCAATAAATTTGCACTCCGGTTTTGACTCCATCAGAAGAGGTGGCTACTCCCATCGAATACCAGCTGTAATTGCCTAGGCTTGCATCCGATGTAACCTCGACCTTCCAAGGCCCCTGTGCGCTGCCGATAGATTGCGCGGTGATCAAAACCGAACCCCAAGCTGCAGCTCCCACTATTAAACCCAATGCAATTCCACATGCTGTGCTTACCGCTACCGGAAGAACCTGCATTAGGTGTTTTTTGACGGAAGGGTTTTGTGTGAGCACGTTTTGTGTAGGCTGTACTGCATGTGCTTTGTCGGGCGCGTTTTGTGGAGGCTGAGTGGCCTGCGTGGCCGCCGCTCTACCGGATGCGTCTTGTGTGGCCTGCGTGGCCGCCGCTCTACCGGATGCGTCTTGCATGGCCTGCGTGGCCGGCACTTTACCGAACGCGCTTCGAACACCCCTTCCACGCCGGGCCGAAATAAGCGCCCACAAAGCAGCAACAATCACTGGCAAAAGCACAGCCGCAGCAGCAAGCCCTAAACACAGCAATGCAATAGCTGCCCAAAAAGACGAGGAGATTTGTTTGATTAGCTCATACCACAGACCCTCTTCTGCAAAGAAATCCAAACATATCGACTCCGCCAAGATCATTGATATCCACATGGCTACAGCGGGCAACAACAAAAATGGAAGGGAGGGGCGCACAGGAGAGGGACGTGCAGAAGGTCGGTCTTGGTCTATATTCTTGCCGGAATCACTAGCAGTGCCCCTATCAGAATCCTGAAGTCCGCCTCTTTGCTTATTAAAGTCCTGTTGGTCGCTGTCTTGCCTAGCCTCATTCATGCCCAAGACATCTACTAAACGAGGCATCAGCAAACTCTCTCACAAACTCTGCGCATCATTTGCCATTTGTGCATCACAGAAATCGACCTGATTCTTTGATTCTTTGGATTTCACACACAAATCAGGTCTTCTATTTGCGCATATTTGGCATCGCCTATGCCGCTGACTTCTTTAATCTCCTCTTTGCTGCTAAATCCCCCGTTTTCTTCGCGATACGAAATGATATTTGATGCGGTAACCGGGCCAATCCCCGGCAAAGTGTCTAGTTCGTCGGCCGTGGCCGTATTGATGTTTATTAGTGAGCCAGACGAGCTGCTAGAACTAGATCCTGATGCAGCAGAAGAAGACTCAGAAGACGAGCTTGTATACTCCCCCGATTCGACCTCTTGATAAGTTGGGATATAAATCTGTTCCCCATCACTTATAAGCCTGGCTAAATTAACAGCCTCTGCACAGGCCTCGTTGCTAAAGCCTCCGGCAGCCTCAACAGCATCGAGAACCCTGCCTCCCTCAAAAACTGAATAAACTCCAGGCTCTTCAACGGCACCTGCAACATGCACAACTACTGTAGATTCACTTGCTGCAGTAACTTGCTCAAGCTCCTCAGAATTTTCACTTTGCTCCTCATCTGCGTCGGAAGACTCTGCCGAAGCATCTTCGTCGGATGCGGTAGCGGTAATAATCTGAAAAGAATCATCCGAACCCAAAACAAGGGGAATGCAGCGAATCAAAGCAATAAGCAATATCACGGCTGCGATAATAATTGCCGCACGAATTGCATTTGGAGAGATGCCCCTTAGTTGAGCCAGTCTAAGCAGTTTTGCCCATCTACCCTCGGCAACTTTGCTGCTGTCCTTGTCTGTAAATTCCATTTATGCCCCTAGCATCATTTGCCTCTAATTACTGCAAACGATGCTAAACGCAAGTTCTAAACAACTAACCCAAGGCCAGCCTAAGCAAATAGAACCTGTATCTAAAACAAAACTAGCTCTAGTCTAAACGAGTTCCAAATGCCAAATGCCAAATTCCAAATGCCGCCATCAAAAGATCAAATGCCCTGAACAATGGCAGCAACAGCAGCAGCACTACCAAGAACTAGTACAGCAGCGATATCTAACAACCTCTATGTCATCGCAGATCTCAACTGCCCAGGCATCAAAATCCATGGCCAAGGCAAGCTCATTTACTTCTTCGAGATCTGCATGCGTTTCGGGATTTTTGGGCAAGAATAAGGTGCAACAATCTGAACAGGCCTGGATAGACAAATCGTAGGTTCCGATCCGTCTTGCTAGCGCAGTGATCTCCTGCTTATCTGATCCAATCAGAGGGCGCAGAACTGGAAAATCGGCCACAGCATCTACGGCCCTAATGTTGTCCATTGTTTGCGAAGCAACCTGTCCTAAAGACTCTCCTGTTGCAAGAGCCTTTGCATGCTCTCGCCTTGCCAGTTCATTTGCTACTTCTATCATCAATCGCCTAAAAAAGATCACTCTCAGCTTTGGAGGAACCTGCTCAGAAATTCTCCTCTGATACTCCCCAATTCTTGCTATACACAGTCTTCGAATACCCCCAATCGAAGCCAAGGCATCACAGATATCTCTTACAAGATATGTCGAAGAATCATCGGTCTCGGGAGCACCCGAAAAATGAAGGGCTACAGCCACAGCACCTCTGTGCATCAAGCTCCACATGGCAACGGGCGAGTCGATTCCTGTAGAAAGCAGCATCACAAACTTGCCAGATGAGCCAACCGGAAGCCCCCCAACACCAGGCTCACTGTTGGCGTAAACATAGGCGCTTCCCTGGATTACATGCACGTATACGGTAAGATCCGGATCGTCCATACGAACCGCTACATCAGGCAAAAGCTCATGCAAATAAGCGCCTATGAGGCGATTCATCTCCATAGAGCTGATATCAAAATCGGTGTTGGAACGCTTGGCATCTACCTTAAAAGATTCTATGGGCTTGCAATCCAAAAGCAGCTCTCCTGCTAATTTGCAGATTGCATCTAGGTTGCGATCTGTCCGCCAACCAAGAGAAACACGTGCCACACCAGGCGTAGAGCGCAAAACAGCAAAAACCCGCTTGATCTCGGGGTTGTCCAAGGCCCTGCAAACAGGGCCACTGTCTGCAGTGTCCTTGTCTAAAATAGAACGATCTATTGGAACTAGAACACGACCAGAGATCTTAACGGGCTTCTCTATTGGCATGCCTTCGCATGCAAACTGTATGTTGTGGATGAGTTGTCGCTCAAAAAACGAACGATTATGACCTTTTAGGCCAATCTCGTGGTAGTGAACCAAAAAGACCGGACTGGCCATTTGCAGAATCCTCTAAATGCTAGAGAGTGCTGGAGAGGTTTTCTTTGACATAGCTAAGATCGCCTCGCTCGACCTCTTCCATTGCAAGCGAAAGTGGCTTGGCCTGAGAAAACTGAGAGATTTCTGCCACGGTCTGAGCCGCCAAAGCTCTGTTGCGCTGGCCACGCATCATATCGTTGATGTCGCGTGCACGCTTAGATGTAATCGCACAAAGTAGATATTTATCGTTATCGGTACGCTCTAGCAAAGCATCGATATGTTGGTCGATAATCGACATTAAAATCAAACTCCTATAAAACCAGAGGATCTAATAAACAGGTCGAATTCAAACACTTAAAACAAGCCAAGTACTATCTATTCGAGTCGATAACAGAGATAAACTCAGAAGTTGCTCTCTCGAGTTCATCGTTAATAATCGTGTGATTATAGCGATCTGCCAAAGGGATCTCTATTCTAGCGGTCTCTAAACGTCGCTCAATTTGTTCAGCGGTTTCTGTTCCCCTAGTTTTGAGCCTCTCCTTTAGGGTCTCAAAACTAGGCGGCATAACAAACAGAAGAAAAGCCTCGGGATGTTTTTCCTTCACCTGAAAGGCACCATAAGGATCAATTTCTAAAATCACATCGATTTTTTCAGCAAGCCGTTCTTCTACTGGCTCGCGTAAGGTGCCGTAATAATGATCGTGAACCTTGGCCCACTCTAAAAATCCATCACTTGCTACCCTGCGTTTAAAGTCGTCTTCGTCCAAAAAAATGTAAGAAACATTGGGAATCTCGCCTTCGCGGGGACTACGAGTTGTTGCCGAGACAGAAAGCCAAAATCCGTCTCGGCAACCCATTAAACGTTCAACTAATGTCCCTTTGCCTACCCCAGAAGGTCCAGATATAACGAAGATCCTGCCGGGCATTTTTAAACACTTACCTACCAGAAAATCTATCGATGAGTTCGGCTCTTTGACGTGCGCCTAGGCCCTTAATTCTGCGAGTCTCAGAGATATTGAGCTCCTCCATAACCTTAGCTACCTTGGCCTTGCCATAGCCAGGAAGCGAGGCGATCATATCCTTTACCTTAAGCTTATCTATCACAGAATCACCCTCGGTTGTAAGAATCTCTTCCACGGTGACCTGTCCATTCTTTATTTTGGCCCTGAGCTCGGCACGGGCGTGCCTAGCCTGAGCGGCCTTTTCGAGTGCTGCACGCCTTTCTTCGTCAGTTTGATTCGGAAGTGCCATCTCTTACCTGCCCTTTCAATAAATTACTTCTCTACGATTCAGATCGAGAACTTCGATGCGAATCGCTCCAACGCACGTTTAAAAGCCCGGCCAACACATCAGCCATGCAAACACACTAGCTCCCCAAGCTGCGTTATGACTGAAAATCGGCCGGCAAGATCAATAAGCTGACTAGAGCGCCAACAAGCCTAACATCCTTAAACCCTAGCAGTAAAAACATTCGGCAAATGCATTAAAAATAAGATTAATAACGTGCAAGCAAACTACAAAAACCCCACATTACCAGCAAATTGCTACCTCAACTCGACCTACGCTAGTCTAGCCATTTAACATGGTTAGTCAACCAATCTAAACACTGGACTCATTGGACTCATCGCCCAAGCTAGACCCAAACTCGTGGCCAAACTCGTGGCCTGATTGTGCGCAACCTCGTAGGCCAATCTCGCGCATTTGATTGCGACCTAATTACGGCCCAACCTCGTGAGACTAAGCCCGTAGCTTGATTGAGTTCGTGCAGCTTAACATCGTGGCTTAAGCCCATGCGCGCTTAGTCTCTGTTTGCAATCTGGGACGCGGATGCTCCGGTGCAATCAGCAATTTCGCTACAGCTTTCGGCTTCCCAATGAATGAACTTCGACACCCTGTTTACACAGTTCACAGTCTGCAGGATCCCAAGACGGGGTTGGAAGCTCTAGCAACGGAAAGAAGGGCTGCTCAAAAACTCGGCCCGAGCATCTGTCGATCATCGACACTACGCCTACTACCTCGCCTCCGGCTTCCTCCACCAAATCACAGACTTCCTTAACAGAAGAGCCAGTGGTAACAACATCTTCTGCCACAAGCACTCGAGCACCCTTTGGCACCTCAAAGGAGCGGCGAAAGACCATCTTGCCATCTTTTCGCTCCGAAAAAATCATCTTCACATCAAGCGCCAAAGCTACAGCAAAGCCAAAGAGGATGCCCCCAAGCGCAGGAGATGCAACAAGATCTACCTCGAGCGAGTCGGGAATACGAGACACTGCCTCTTTGGAAAGCTTAACGGTAAGTGCCGGATCTTCCAGCACCCTTGCACACTGAATATAGGTATCGGAATGACGTCCAGACGTAAGCACAAAATGACCATGTCTCACAGCCTGTGTGTCCTTAAGAATTTGCAGGATATCCTCGTCGTTCATCATTGAGTCAACCTCACTCTCGACCTTTTACTTGTTCGATCTGCACCTATCGGTGCTCCGGCACTCCGGTACTCCGGCACTCCGACACTCGCCCGCCTGTGCCTCGCTTGCCTACGCCTAGCCTGTCTGCGCCTATTGACACTCCGGCGCTCACCAGCCTGCGCCTAGCTCGGCCTGTCTGCGCCTAGCCCGCCTATATCTCGGCCGCCTATATCTAGCTTGCCTGTATCTAGCTTGCCTGTATCTAGCTTGCCTGTATCTCAGCAATTATTGAACTCAAGGCCTTAGATGGATCCTTGGTCTGTGTTATAGGACGACCCACCACTATGTGGCTAGAACCTGCTGCAAAAGCATGGGCCGGACTTGCTATGCGAGCTTGATCGCCCACATCTGAACCCGCAGGCCTAATCCCTGGAGTAACAATTAGCTTGTCTGGGCCCAGCAAAGAACGAAGCATCTCAGCTTCTTGAGGAGAGGCCACCACGCCGCAAGCTCCAGCATCTACAGCTAGGCTTGCCAGACGTTTTACCTGCGTAGATGCAAGATCTGATACACCAATTGAGTTAAGAGTTACATCATCCATGCTGGTAAGTACTGTTACCGCCAATACTGCAGGCTTTTCAAATCCAGCTTGCTCGGCACCTTCGGCTGCACCCTCAATTGCGGCTTGTATCATCGCAGCACCGCCACTTGCATGCACGGTTATCATGTCTGCACCGGTTGCCGCAATCGAGCGGGCAGCGCCTCGCACCTGATGTGGAATATCATGCAATTTGAGATCCAAAAACACCTTGAATCCGCGCTCTTTAAAAACAGCTACAGCCCTTGGACCCTCAAGATAAAAAAGACTCATGCCAAGCTTGAGCCAGCGAGCCTGCCCCTCAAGCATATCTGCAAGCTCGATAGCCCTGTCCATGTCGCAATCGAGGGCTACTATCACTCGCTCGGCAGGGTCAAAGGCCTTGCTGTCTAGTATGTCACCCATATACTTTTGCCTCTCCTAATGCGTCTCTCCTAATGCTTTTGCCGCTTTTTACTGCGCTTCTGCGCTGCCAGCTGCCAGCTGCCAGGTGTTAGGTACTAGGGGCGCTAGGTGCGCCAGGGACTCATCACCATTAAAAACGTGTGCATGCTCGACACACATATACATGCTCGGCACACACAAAACTACTCCATGTTAAAGCAGGCAAGCTAAACAGCTGCTCCTATCAGCTCATTTATATCTTTAATACCCTCTTTAACGCACCAATCCATCAAGTCTGTAGCCACATCCGCTGCAGCCCTAGGGTTCATAAAGTTGGCTGTGCCTATAGCCACAGCAGTAGCGCCTGCAAGGATAAACTCCACAGCATCTTGAGCTGTGCTTATGCCCCCCATTCCAACAATCGGAATCGAAACCGCTTTATAAGTCTCGTACACCATACGCAGAGCAATAGGTTTTATTGCAGGGCCAGACAAGCCCCCAACCTTTCTTGCAAATACAGGCTTTCTGCGCTTGATATCTATTGCCATCCCCAAAACCGTGTTGATTAGAGAGACAGCATCGGCTCCTGCAGCCTCTACGGCCTTAGCTATCTCTGCAATATCTGTAACATTTGGACTCAGTTTGGCAATAAGCGGACGAGTTGTGATGGCACGACATGCTGTTACTACCTCGCTGCTGGCCTTTGGATCAAGTCCAAAAGCCATTCCGCCTCCATCTACATTTGGACAGGAGATATTAATCTCATAGGCTCCAACGGCATCTTCGCACTCAAGCCTTTTGATAACCCTTGCATATTCTTGGGCAGAGTGCCCCGAAACATTAACGATGATGGGAACTCCGATTTTAGCCAGCCAAGCTAAATCCCCCCGACAAAAGGCCTCTACCCCTGGGTTTTGTAAACCTATTGAGTTGAGCATCCCACTAGCTGTCTCTGCAATTCTTGGCGAATCGTTGCCCTCCCAGGGCTGTTCTGAGACCCCCTTGGTGGTAATCGCACCAAGCAGATTAAGGTCAAAGAACTCAGAGTATTGCCTTCCCGAGGCAAAAGTTCCAGAGGCTGTGGTAACCGGGTTTTTCATGCCAAGACTGCCAATTGTCACAGACAGATCTACCATACTATCTCCTGCATCTCAAAAACCGGTCCGTCAACACAGACTCGCTTTTTGCCTTCTTTTGTGTCGACAACACAAGACAGGCATGCTCCAATTCCACAGGCCATTCTGCGCTCCATAGAGACCTCGCAAAGCACATTTTTTGCCAGTGTATTTTCGGGAAGATTGTCCAGTGCCCGATAGGCAGCCATCTCCATTGGCTCGGGGCCACAGATGGCAACGTAATCTGCTCCTGCAGCATTATCGGCAATCAAGTCGGTGCAAAAGCCAGCATGTCCTGCCGATCCATCGTCGGTAGCAATGCAGAGCTTAACCCCTGCTGCCCTAAGTTCATCTGCGCAAAGCAGTCTATCTGCCGATGTGGCACCCAAAAGACAAAAGACCTCAGTGCCAGATATCGCCAAGTGCTTTGCAAGCATCAGCAAAGGGGCAACGCCCACACCTCCGCATATCAAAAGCGCCTTGTTTATCTGTGGAGAGACTCTTTGTGTCTGAGTAGGATCACCATTTGTCTGAGCAAGGCCATCATTTGTTTGCGCGGAACCACCATTTGTTTGCGCGGGGCCTCTTTTTATCTGTGGGGAGGCTTTCCAGCCCCTACCAACAGGGCCAATCATCATCGACTCAGCTCCCGGCATTGCTTGAGCTAGCTTTCTCGTGCCATCTCCTACCACCTGGTAGATTATCGACAGCGTTTTCTTTTCTCTATCCCAAGAACATACCGAAAAGGGCCGTCTAAGCACATGGCCATCAAAATTAGGCACCTGCAGATGAACAAACTGCCCATAAAGCACACGCTCAGCAATCTGGGGAGCCAAAAACTCAGCTCTATAGATGCCAAGTGCGATCTCTTGGTTTGTTACAAGTTTTGCACAGATGTCTAGCAGCGAGCCGTTGGCTTGATGCTCTAATCCCTCGCTCATCGCGACCCACAGCTCCCACTGTCCCCGCTTCCACAGCTCCCACTCTCGCTTTCGCCCCCAACAGGAATGCTAACAAGGTCGTACCTGTCCAGATCCTGCAGGCATATCGGTGCCATACGGCCTTCGGAGACACCGCTTTCTTGCACCGCCTCAATCGCACTCACCATAGCCTGAGCGGCCGAGATTGTGGTCACATAGCAAATCGAGTAGCGCACAGCATCCGCCCTAAGCAGATATCCATCCGAGCGCGTCCTTTGCCCAAAAGGAGTGTTAATGATTAACGCAATCTCTCCATTGGCTATCGCATCACCAATATTGGGCCTAGCCTCCTGATACTTATTTATGACAGTTACGGGAACGCCACTAGCCTTGAGCGACTGAGCCGTACCCAAGGTACAGACAATCTCAAATCCCAGTTTGCTCAGATCGCGAGCAATCGCAATAATCGAGCGCTTGTCTCTATCGCACACCGACACAAAAGCCTTGCCTGCAGTTGGTAAGGAGTAGTCGATCGCCAGAGCAGTCTTGGCGTATGCCGAAGGAAAATCATGTGCAATTCCCATAACCTCGCCAGTAGATTTCATCTCGGGTCCAAGCACAAAATCGGCACCAGGAAAGCGCCCAAAAGGCATCACGGCTTCTTTAACTGAGTAATGATTAATCTCCCTGTCGTCTGACGGCAGTTCCAAACTTTCTATCGTGCGACCAGCCATTACCATTGCTGCACACTTAGCCAGTGGAACCCCAGTGGCTTTAGAAACAAAGGGAACCGTTCTAGAAGCTCTAGGATTAACCTCAATTACATAGATGGTCGAATCCTTTACAGCAAACTGGATGTTCATCAGTCCGCGTACGCCAAGAGTCATGCCCAAGCGCCTTGTAATATTGCGAATACGATCGTGGATCTCTTCGCTAATCGAAAATGGCGGAATGCAACATGCAGAGTCACCAGAATGAATTCCGGCCTCTTCGATATGCTCCATCACGCCACCGATATAAACCTGCTCCCCGTCGCAAAGAGCATCCACATCCAGCTCTACTGCACTCTCCAAGAATTTATCCAGATAGATTGGCATATCAGGCGAGACTCGCACTGCCTGGGCCATATATCGCTTGAGCGAATCGGCATCGTAGGCAATCATCATCCCACGACCACCCAACACATAGCTGGGACGAACAAGCAGCGGAAAGCCTATTTTGTGCGCCACCTCAACTGCCTCATCAAAAGAGCTAGCAACACCAGAAGGAGGATAGTCGATATTCATCTCATCCAGCAAAGTCGAGAACCGCTCCCTATCCTCAGCCAAATCGATGGCATCCGGCTTGGTTCCCATTATCTCCATGCCAGCTTTCTCCAAGGCATGAGCAAGCTTAAGAGGAGTCTGTCCGCCAAGGGTTACAACCACTCCATCAGGATTTTCGGCCTCGACAATATCCATAACATCTTCAAAGGTCAAAGGCTCAAAGTAAAGACGATCGGAGGTGTCGTAGTCGGTCGAAACAGTCTCGGGATTCGAATTGACCATTATCGTCTCGTAGCCCATATCGGCTAGAGCATAGCTCGCATGCACGCAGCAATAGTCAAACTCAATACCCTGACCAATGCGATTGGGGCCAGCTCCCAAAATCATCGCCTTGGGCTTATCGCAGGACTTGACTTCGCTCTCATCCTCATATGTTTTGTAGTAGTAGTTGGTGATCGACTCAAACTCTGCCCCACAGGTGTCCACAGTCTTAAAGCTTGGGAGCACGCCCAGGGCTTTTCTGCGAGCCCTAACCCTTAACTCAGCAGCCTCTACACTTGCCGAATCCATATGCTGCAAATCGTACTCGCCAGTTAGATAGGCAATCTGCCTGTCCGAAAGACCAGTCTGCTTGGCAATTCGCATGTCATCGGGCGAAAGCCCATCGAGTTTATGAGCCGCCACCATCTGCTCAACCCTAACAATATGAGCGAGTCTAGAAATAAACCACGGATCAACACTCGTTTGCGATGCAACCTCTTCTACAGACATGCCCCGACGAATGGCTTCGATCATGTAATAGATACGATTTTCGGTTGGTTTAGCCAGCATTGTGGCAAAGCTCTCCTCATCAAAGGAATCACGTCCATCGCAGCCAAGGCCATCACGACCATTTTCGAGAGAACGCATGGCCTTATTTAGGGCCTCATCAAAGGTGCGGCCTATGGCCATAACCTCGCCTACGGCCTTCATTCGAGTTGTGAGAGTCTCGTCCGTTCCCTTGAACTTTTCAAAAGCAAAGCGTGGAACCTTAACCACCACGTAATCGATAGTGGGTTCAAAGCAAGCCGGTGTAGCCTTGGTGATGTCGTTGGTGATCTCGGCCAGGGTATATCCCACAGCCAGCTTTGCGGCAGCCTTAGCAATCGGAAAACCTGTGGCTTTAGAGGCCAACGCAGAGGAGCGCGAGACTCTTGGATTCATCTCAATAACAATCATGCGCCCATCAACAGGGTTTACCGCAAACTGCACATTGGAGCCACCAGTCTCAACCCCAATTTTTTCGAGTATCGCAAGAGAAGCAACACGCATGCGCTGATACTCAATATCTGTCATCGTTTGAGAGGGAGCCACAGTAATGGAGTCGCCGGTATGAACGCCCATGGCATCAAAGTTTTCGATGGAGCAGATGATGATGGCGTTACCCGCTTTATCGCGCATAACCTCCATCTCGTACTCTTTCCATCCTATGATCGACTCCTCTACAAGCACCTCGCCAGCAGGAGAAAGATCCAAGCCCTGGCGTACGATATCGATAAGCTCTTGGCGGTTGAAGGCGATTCCTCCACCTGCTCCTCCCAATGTGTACGAGGGACGCAGCACCAGCGGAAAGCCCAGTTGCTCCGAGAGTTCTAAGGCATCGTCTACTGTGTAGGCGTATCCACTGCGGGCACACTCCAAGCCAATCTCAGACATTGCCTTTGCAAATTCCTTGCGATCCTCTCCCTTGTTGATGGCATCCAAATCGCAGCCGATCATTTCGACCTTGTATTTGTCGAGAACACCTAAACGCGCTAATTCAACTGCGCAGTTAAGAGCTGTCTGCCCGCCAAGCGTTGGCAGCAAAGCGTCGGGTCTCTCCTTTTCGATGATCTTTTCTACAGTAGCAGCGGTTATTGGCTCCACATATGTTCGTGTAGCCATAGAGGGATCGGTCATGATTGTTGCTGGATTGGAGTTAACCAGCACAACCTCAAATCCATCCTCTTTTAACACCTTGCAGGCCTGTGTTCCCGAGTAATCAAACTCGCAGGCCTGCCCTATCGTTATTGGTCCTGATCCTATAACCAAGATCCGGTTAATGTCAGTTCTGCGGGGCAATGCAGCCTCCTTCTAAACTAAAACTATGAATGCCAACCACGCAGCCTGTTTTCGGCTATGTCTATATCCAAGTAATCCTTTTTACCATCCATAAGATTCGCAAAAGCCCAAAACAGGTATGTCGCATCTGTTGGACCCGGGCTTGCCTCGGGATGATACTGCACCGAAAAAGCAGGAACATCCATAAAGGCTATGCCTTCTAGGGTTCCATCGTTTAGATTCACATGTGTAAGCTGAATCAAGCCGTAGCGCTCATTTTTAAGCACGGGAGCAATCTTTCTCTCGCTCCAAAAGCGCAGATCGTCAACGTGCTCAGATATTCCCCCAGAAAGTTCGGGAATCAGCTCACCTAGCGAGGAAAAATCAGCAGCAAAACCATGGTTTTGGCTTGTTATCTCAACCCTGCCCGTACGCAGATTCATCACGGGCTGATTGCCTCCATGATGACCAAACTTTAGCTTTACAATTTTTGCCCCCGCAGCCAACGAAAGCATCTGATTGCCTAGGCAAATTCCAAAAATAGGGATTTTTCCAAGCAGAGCCTGCGCTAGCTCAATCGTCTGGCCAACCGGTTCTGGGTCTCCCGGACCATTCGAGAAAAACACCCCATCAAAACCGCCAGACAAAATACGATCTGCCGGAGTATCCCAAGGCATCACCGCAACATCGCAGCCCACCTGAGCTAAACCACGCAAAATACCGCGCTTTATTCCGCAATCGATCGCTGCAACTTTGTGAACAGGAGCAGGAGAAGGATCCTTTGCAAAGGAGTATCTAGTGCTGTCATCCTCAAAACAGTGTTCCTGCTCAATGCTCACGGTACTCGCAAGATTAACCGCCACGATCGTATCCGATGCTCTCACCTTGCTAAGCAGCGAGTCTACATCAAAATCTACGGTCGAAATTATCCCGCGCATTGCGCCATTGTCTCTAATGTGCCTAGTGAGCTTGCGGGTATCCACTCCGTCAATTGCCACAACGCCTTCTTGCTTAAGGAGATCTGGCAGAGGCATCTCACTTCTAAAATTTGATGGCTCATAGCACATCGACCTAACCACAAGGCCGCGCAAAGCCATTTTGTCCGATTGCATATCGGCCTTATTTGTGCCGTAGTTTCCGATGTGAGGATATGTCATAGTCACAATTTGGCCCGCATAAGAAGGATCCGAGATCACCTCCTGATAGCCAACCATTGTTGTGTTAAAACAAACCTCCCCGCTCGACTCCCCGGCTGCCCCGCAGGATCTTCCCTTAAAAACCGTTCCATCCTCTAAAACCAGAATGGCAGGCTCTGTACTCATCCTAATATCTGCTGGCACCTAGTCGACCACCTTTCCATCCTCCATGGTCGCGTAACCCCCAACATAAGTATCGGTAGCACGACCCCTTATCTTTCTCCCCAAAAATCCCGAATTGCAAGCCTTGGACTCAAAGAAATCCTTGGTAACCTGCCATTCCTCGTTTGGATCTATCACCGTAAAATCAGCCACACTTCCTACCTCAAGGGCAAGGCGCGGAGCCCTTATGATCTTCCTAGGATTTATGGCCATAAGCTCGATCATTCTATTCCAGTCGATAATCCCTGTATTCACCAGCGAATCAACAACCAAGCCCACCGAGGTCTCCAAACCCGTCATTCCAAATGGGGCATTCTCAAACTCAGCATCCTTTTCAAACTCAGCATGCGGAGCATGATCCGTCACTATTGCATCGATGCTTCCATCTGCCACGCCCTCTATCAACGCAAGTCTATCCTGCTCGGTTCTAAGCGGAGGATTAACCTTCATATAAGTGGGATAGTCATCCCCAATTGCATCTTCGGCCAAAAGCAGGTGATGAGGAGTGACCTCGCAAGTTACTTTTAGGCCCTCGGCCTTGGCATCGCGCACCAAATCAAGCCCGCGAGCTGTTGTTATGTGTTGAATATGGAGGGGGCAGCCCGTAAGGCGACTCAAAGCAATATCGCGGGCAATCTCAATCTCTTCGCCTTCTGCCGGCCAGCCTGCAAGACCAAGTCTAGTCGAGGCAACTCCCTCGTTTACCTGACCATTTCCAACTAGGCTATCGTCTTGGCAGTGACACATTACAGGGCGATCAAACTGCGAAAGATAATCCATCACACGGCGCATCATTCCCGCATCTTGGATCCCAGAACCATCATCCGAAAAAGCCACCGCGCCATGAGCAACCATGTCTCCAATCTCGGCAAGCGCCTTGCCCTGCCTGCCAACTGTGCAGGCCCCACAAACATACACTCGACACTTGCCTTGATCGGCAGCTTTTTTATGCACGTATTCAACAATCACCGATTTATCTATGACAGGATCGGTATTAGGCATACAGCAAAGTGCCGTGATCCCCCCGTGTGCCGCAGCTCTTGTCCCGCTGCGAATATCCTCTTTGTGCTCCTGGCCCGGATCGCGCAAATGCACGTGAATGTCTACAAGGCCGGGCATCAAAATCTTTCCAGAAAGATCGCGTTCAAGGCCTTTTGACATCTCAAGATCGTGGCCGATCTCTACAATGCGCCCATCGCGAACCAAGATGTCGGCCACCTCGTCTAAGCCAAGCTGAGGATCGATAAGACGAGCGCCTTTAAGCATCAATGCCATCTGTGCCACCTCCAAGCAA
>CAZOMM010000011.1:0-3625 GCA_964581165.1 uncultured Coriobacteriaceae bacterium | reverse complement strand
ATCGATAAGACGAGCGCCTTTAAGCATCAATGCCATCTGTGCCACCTCCAAGCAAAAGATAGAGCGCGGCCATGCGAACAAGAATCCCAGCGTATACCTGATCGAGTATCAGCGAGCGCCTAGGATGATCGGCCATGTAATCATCCAGCTCTACTCCCCTATTGATTGGACCAGGATGACAAACAACAGCCTCGGGCTTCATCAAGGCTTCTCGTTCGCGGTTTAAGCCGTACAAAAGATGGTACTCTCGCAAAGTTGGAAAGGGGGATTCCTCCAAGCGCTCCTGCTGAATTCGAAGCATATACACCACATCAAGATTGGGGAGCACCTCATCGAGCTTGCTTGTTACATGATCAGCTCCCAAAACGTCTGGTCTAGCAGGCAAAAGCGTAGCGGGAGCTATTAACGTGACCTCGCTACCCATGATTTTGAGCGCCGGAACCAAAGATCCACAAACTCTAGAGTGCAGTATGTCTCCTACAATCCCCACTTTTAAGCCATCGAGGTGCCCAAAATGCTCCCATATCGAATAGAGATCGAGGAGCGCCTGTGTAGGATGTTGATGCTTTCCATCGCCAGCATCGATTACCTTAACCCCCGATAAATCCGCTATTTTGCGAGGCACGCCAGCATGCTTATCTCTAACAATGATCATGTCTATCTTGTACGAACACAGCGTTTTAACTGTATCTGCTAGGCTCTCGCCCTTAACGCTCGAAGTCGAAGAGCCTCCAAAATTTAGAGAATCGCAAGAAAGACGCTTTTCTGCGATCTCAAACGAAGAGCGTGTACGCGTCGACGGCTCATTAAACATGTTGACCACGGTAAATCCTCGCAGGGTTGGCACTTTTTTGATCTTGCGCTCGTTGATCTGCCTAAAACCCCTAGCTGTGGTAAGGATGGTCATAATGTCTTCGTTTGAGTACTCCGTAATATCAATGAGATTGTTGTGGGGGAACGTCATCTCATTCACCGTCCCTTGCAATATCCACCGGAGCAGCACCAATGTGTTCGTCTGGATCGGCTTCTAGAATCTCAACTTCTGTCTTGCCGTCTACTTCTTCCAAAAAGAGCCTGACTATTTCGTCTTTGGACGAAGGGACATTTTTGCCAACATAGTCTGCCCTAATCGGGAGCTCTCTATGACCACGATCAATCAGCACAGCCAACTGCACACTTGCTGGACGACCATTGTCCATCAAGGCATCCAGAGCCGCCCTAATCGTACGCCCCGTATAGAGAATGTCGTCCACCAGCACGATGTTTAGACCATCGATATCAAAGGGAATGTTTGTTGAGAAAACCTCTGGAGCAAAGAATTTGGTGAAGTCGTCACGATAAAAGCTAATGTCGAGTCTTCCAAAAGGGATCTTGAGTCCCTCGATTTTCTCGATTTTGTCTCGCAGGCGCTCGGCCAGTATGTCGCCTCGGGTAACAATGCCTACAAGGCCCAAGTTGCTAGCACCTTTATTTTTTTCGAGAATTTGATGAGCGATTCGTGTAAGTGCACGATTGATGTCCTGTGCATCCATGCAAATGGATTTAATGTTGCTCTGTGTCTGCATCCACGCCCCTTTCATGCTTACGACAGTTGCGAATGCAAATGCGAGTGATCCGACGAATGCGAGTGATCCGACAAGAGCAAAGCACAGGAGCAAAATAAAAGTCTTCGCCGTATACGACAAAGACTCGAACCCCTAAGCCTAGGATCTAGCGTGTTTTTTGGTTCTGCCTTGTCGGTCTCTCTGTACCGAATTAAAGGTCACTCCGCTGATTATATGCCTATTAGAAGTTAAGAGCAAAAGTTGCGACAGCCTTGTGCGGCCTTAGTGCAAGTCAAGTTTGCCAAGATAAGGACTACTGGATGCCCCCAAAGGGATCCAGAACTCCAGAGGCTTTAGTGGTAAGCCTTTCTTAGTTTCGTAGCGTTTCGTAGCGTTTCGTAGCAAGCCCCACCATTAAAGCCCGTTCGTATAAGGGCGGACTGTATCTGCAACGATTCTGCGATATACTTTGCGGCTGTGCAGGTGGAGAGCCGGCCGAATAGATGAGCGTGAGAGAGTACGCTGAATAAGCAGCGTAGATCTGCTAAAGTGCAGCACCAATGGCTACAGTAGATGGCGATGGCAACTCCACAAGATGAAGCGAACACTCAGGCCCGAGTGGCGGAATGGCAGACGCGGAGGTCTCAAAAACCTTTACCTCACGGTGTGTGGGTTCAAATCCCACCTCGGGCACCAACCACTTGTTTATCTCCTCACAAAATCTAACTTGATCCCGTTTTTCGCAGATGTTTTCAATAAAAACGTCCTCCGGCTTGGGAGGACGTTACGTTTCTAAAGATTATTTCTTGTTGTGACTTTCGGAGTTTTGCTTCCGTAAATGCATCGGTCCAATATATGTATCTATATTTTCGAATCTATTCAAACCTTTCCTTTCGTGGTTGTGAATAAACCATATCAATAGAATCACAAATGCAACTAAAATAACTGCAACTGATATGCACGCGAGTACGATCGAGATTTGTTTAAAGTACGGCGAGATTAATCCAGAAATGAAAGCTACTCCATCACAGGCAATCCCCGCACGCACGAGGCACCTTGGAAGTCGCATCAATTCCTTCCTATAGAAAGGAGTCTCCTCTTGTAGATTAGAAAAAACAAGCACCAATGTGCTTACGATAATCGGAAGCGTAGTGAACAGAGTTGGCTTATTCCAATATTTTATGCCAATGCAACCGAGGCAATCGAGGGTATATGCGGCCACAAAGGCAACCGACAAGAGGGAGACGAAAAGAAAAACCAGATTTGCTCGAGTCCTTCGTCCAGCTCTTGCCCTCCATCCGATATTCAATACGTACGAATGCTCATTCCCTCTTGAATAAGCGCCCCACCCTTCTTTGGGGGTCTTGTCAGGTTTTATTGCTTTTTGTTGTTGTACGGTTCTCAAGAAATCAGGGTCTTTTGCTTTCTTTGGGCCTACATTGTCAAAGACTTCGAACCTGCGGCGAGTTTGATTTAAGCGTTCATCCCACTCTGCATAAGTATTCAAAATCACTGCATCTTCTGAAATAACTGCATCTAATACGATATGTCCTTCAGAATCATCTGATGAGCCGTCAGACTCAGACTTTTTCTGACGCTCTGACGAACTGCTAGATCCAGAAGATTCTGATGAACTGTCGGCCATATTTGCACCCTTCAAGGCTTCGATTTTTAAATATAATTCTGAATCCTCCTGTATTTCATTCTTGCGTTCACGGATAGCCCTAGGATCCAATGGCTGAAACGATGTCCAATCGGGCGAATAAATCGTGAACTTTACATTTTCGCCCGTACCAATCCTTCTGAGTGGATAAGAGAGTTTGCTGCCACCAAAAAGAGCTTTGTAACAATTCCGCAATCGATCTACAACGGATTTTTTCGTATCGTTGGGATACTGATTGAAATACTCAGTAAATCTAAGTAAGAGTACCTCACCCACAGCATCCTCAAGACTCTTTTCAATATGCACCCAATACAGCTGGTTGTATCTAAAATGCAAAAACAGAAGCTCAAAACCCGGACAATTGTATGCAAACTTTTTATATTCCTCTTCGAGCTTGTTTCCATTGCATGCTTCTTCT
>CAZOMM010000010.1:32390-37368 GCA_964581165.1 uncultured Coriobacteriaceae bacterium | reverse complement strand
TTGCATTAAGTCTTAAAGGTTGCGCTTAGTGTTGCGCGGAGTATGGAAAGTTACGTAAGCATTATTGTCGCTGCTGCTGGTAACGTACAGTGTGCCGTTCACCGTTAGACTCTTGATGGTTACGCTGTTTACTGTTAAGTTGGGTGGCGGTTCCACTATTGGTGCCAAAGATGGCAAAGTAGCTATCGACTGGCAGTTTTGAACTTTTGCTGGTATTGGTCCGAGTGGTGGTGTAGTCAGAGCCATCAAAGGTGCCGGTAAATCTAGTGATGGGTGTCCATGACGAAGCGTTTATGGTGATGTAATTTCCTAAGACGTAATCACCGTCAGTCATGCTAGCCAACTGTTCAACGGTGGTAGTTACAGTACTTGTGGGAGTGAAGGGAAAATCTTTTGGTGCCGGTTTTCCCTCCTCCACGCCACCGATCTCCACAACAACCGCCAAAAGATCTCGTTCTTTTCATCCTTTATTTCTGTTTCTCCCTCTGCCGCAAATGCCGTCGTAAACGGAGATTCAAACATCTCCTTATTTCTTTAACCCATATGTTTCTTGTTCGTTGAAAGATACGATGCAACATCCTTCAATCTACGACGTTGTGAATCCGCCATGGCGACACTATTGATTTTCTCTAGATCTATCCAAGCGTATCCGCAAGACTCGTCATCTATAACGACATGGGAGTTCAAAGTGGTGCCATAGTAGACGATGGTGAACTCTTGACGAACCTCTCCATCCGAGTATTCGATAAGGATGTTTGGGTCAGTATAGATGCCAATAACATCGACCAAAGAAACATCTAAGCCAGTTTCCTCTCGAAGTTCTCTAATTGCACAATCCGTCATACTTTCTCCGAAGTCTAAGGTTCCTCCCGGAAGAGACCAGTTTCCACTATCATTACGCTGAACCATCAGAACCTTACTATCATTAACAACAGCCACGGCAGCAGCAGGGCGAATCGAATTCGGTTTTGGAGCATCATCCTGATAGTAATAATCTTTACGTATGGTTTTTAGCTTTGTGTTTAACCACTCTGTGACTGCGAAATCCACTTCTAGAATAGTCTTATCCTTAACTGAGGGAACTTTGATGAACAATATTTTTGTTCCAGGCTTGGATTTTTGAGCATATTTGGTATTAGGGTAAATTGCGTAGAAATCGCCCTTCCGAAATTCGAAAACTTCTTTAGTCTCCACATCCATATACTGTGTCCACCCGGAGATAACGTACTGGTACTCTGTTGCGACTGTATGGTAATGGGCAAGTTCTGAGTGGAAATCAGTGTACGAGGTTATGCCAATTTCCAAGTCGGGCGTAACCAGCTCCTTGATAGCTTGAGGTCTTTCTAGCTCTCCTACTAAATACTGCCTTCTTACTTCTTCGAGAGACTTTTCAATTTCTTCTTTGAAGAAAAATTTAAACATCGCAATCTCCGACTATTGAAACTTTTATTTCTTAACTTCTTTGTTATCAACCTGGCAAGGATCAACAGAACTAAAGTAGCCAAGATGCTCGATAAACAAAGAGTCAACACAAACATCGTAGATGGCTCAATTAAATCACTTTCAGGCCCAATAATGGTCATCGAGAAGAACGAAATAATGAGAGTAGGAACAAGAAACAACACGCTAGCAAAAGTAATAATCGTGTTCGTTTGCTCAGCGATTTTGGCTCTTTCTTGATCGACCATAGCCTGAACCGACTGAGCGCTATTTGCTAAGAGTTCCGAAGCATAGCGAAGTTCTTGACGATACTTCTGAACCAATCTCAGCTGCTCCTCGTGGTGCTGTTGAGCCAGTTTGAGGACATCTTGATTTGAATTAACAAGGCGATTGTTGTCTGTACGTCGTTTGAGGTTGCGAGTTGAAAGGGATGCAGTTGCAACAAATTGCGAGAGGATACCTAACTCATGTTGGACCTTGAGAAACTTTTCCGAGATGTTGTTTGTGCCATCCTGAAGCATTAGTTGAAGCAATTTGTTTTCCCAAAGCGCATACTCCACTGCCCAATTATCCAAGTTGTAACTCTCGTAAGCCAGCGGTAGACGAATTGCTTCTTTTATCTCCCCGATTGCGGTTTTGTGAAGGAAATAATCATCTGGCCTGTTAAGCCATATGCAGTTATGGGGCCAACGGAGATTCGCTTTTTCGTCTTCCTCAATAGGTTGATAGATGGTTATGGTCCCGTTCTCGTAGCTAAATACGCGACACCATCTAGATAAAATTCTTAAGGGTTCCTCCATATCTCCCGATCTTGCAGGAAGGTTCTGACAAAGAAAATCAGCTGATGGTATCTCAAGACCGATATCATCAACAACAATCGCGTCACTGCGATTGGCTGAAACTCTCATATTCATATCCTGCATTGAATAGACCATGGCGGCTGCTACTTTGGAATCGACGAACTTCGAAAGAAGACCTTTCGCCTGACTAACCATTCCTTCAGCTAATGAAATTTCAGCTTCGAATTTTGAAACAGATGCCCAATATGATGACGTGTCGACAGCGCCTCCATCTGCAACAATAAGACCGATTTGATCATCGATCTGCGTAATAGAGAAATTTGGATGCTCGAAGTCTATTTGCCTCAGATGCCAACCACTAGCAATTGATGCTTGAGCACCATTTTCGTACTCAACTTTTACAAGAAAGCTGAGTCCCTCATCCCATAACTCTGGATTTGATTGGTATGTCTGTTTATATAGATCCAAAGGCTCTTCTCCGTTTCTGCATGATTATATCTTCAGTCAAAGGCACCACAATGATACGTCGAAAATGTCCCATCTTTTGTAGTAACGTGGTACTTGGCTTCATTGACCTTGTTGGCTTCGTAATCACGATGTTTAAGTCGAGCATTTACCGATTCAGTGGTGACGCGAGTATTGCGTCCATCTCTCCATCCGAGCAAAGAACCCGATGCGATCATTTGAGTAACACGTGGTCGCGAGACACCTAAGGCTTTAGCTGCTTCACTCGCAGAGATGGTCGGAATACTATCAAGTGAAACTTCCGTACCAATTAGAATTACCTTGCCGCCATGTTTGGGCTCATTGCCAATGCTGGGTTTTGGAAGCTCGACACCTCTTATTAGGCAGTCTTCTGCTGTTCCTTTTAACCAATCCAAGGCCATTTTTGCAGCATCTTCAAAGGATCTGCCTTGAGTTCCACCTTCTAAATCAAAGGGAAAAGCCAAAACCAAGCCTTCGTCATCAAACAATTCAAATTCCTGCATAACAAACATTATTTCTACCCCTTTTCCCCAGTTGCTTACACGCTAAACCTAACTATTTAATCCCTGCCTGTTTCTTAATTTTTTCGAACAACTGGTTAGAAATCTCTCTATGACGAGGAACTTGTGTGAAGTTTTTTCCATCTGTCCAATGTTCATGATTTGTCCCACCAGTGGGTTTAAACCATTTTTCCTGAGGAGGTCTGTTACTACTTTTCTCTTAACTATCTTCTAATTCCTATAAAAACATCTTAACTCAATTAAGAGTGATGTTTGACAACTAAGACCGTCTGTTTTTTTGGACTTGCAAAACTTGTTGATTAGGACTAAATTCCTTGCCTGTACCGGCAATCGACGAGGATTTAAATATTCTGACGGAGATTTGAATTTATGACTTTTGCGCATGCCAACTACTTTAGCAACTTTTATTTTAGCTACCGATTTTACGGTTGCCACGGTTGCGGCTGCGCTAAAGCCTCGTAGACTTGTCTGGTAAATAAGCACTTGGCAAGAAGGGCCCCCGCAGTCGAAAGGCGTGCGGGGGCTTTTTTTCGTGCCTCGATCAAAACAAAGGGAGGCAAGGTTTTTGGGTAAAACCCGGGAAAACCCGAAATCTAAGGCCAAACAAGTTTCATGCGGGTGCGAACGACCAGAAATAGTTCGGCCAAAAAAGGCCGGTCAGTAAACAAAGGGAGGCAAGTCAGATGATCGTAATTCTTAAGCAAGACACCGATCAGAGTCAGGTGGATAATTTGATTAAGTGGCTTGAAAACCAAGGCATAAGCATTCATATGAGTCAGGGTCACACAGAAACAGTTATGGGCTTGGTTGGTGACACAAGCAAGATTGACATGGATCTGATCTCGGCCCTAGATATTGTTGCCGACATAAAGCGGGTTCAGGAGCCTTACAAAAAGGCGAATCGCAAATTTCATCCAGAAAATACCGTGCTTAAGATTGGAAACACCCAGCTTGGCGGAGGCAATTTGACAATAATTGCTGGCCCTTGCTCAGTTGAATCAAAAGAGCAGGTTTGCACCATTGCTAAACTTGTTGCAGATGCAGGTGCAACGATGCTGCGCGGAGGCGCTTTTAAGCCTCGCACCTCGCCCTATTCCTTCCAAGGACTCGGTAAAGAGGGTCTAGATTACCTGCGCGAAGCACGTGAGCAAACAGGGCTTCCAATTGTTAGCGAGATCATGAAGGTTGAGGATCTCGAGTATTTTGACGACATTGATGTTTTGCAGGTTGGCGCGCGCAATATGCAAAACTTTGATCTTCTAAAGGCTATTGGTGGAACCGATAAGCCAATACTGCTTAAACGAGGGATGATGGCAACCTATCAAGAACTTTTGATGAGTGCCGAGTACATCATGTCGGAAGGCAACGAAAAGGTGGCTCTTTGCGAGAGGGGCATCAGAACATTTGAGCCCCAAACCCGAAATACCCTTGATATTGCTGCGGTTCCAGTTTTAAGAAAATTGAGCCATCTCCCAATAGTTATAGATCCAAGCCATGCTGCTGGTAAAAGAGATCTTGTTGCACCGCTTTCGCTGGCAGCCGTTGCTGCAGGTGCGGATGGCTTGGAGATTGAGGTTCACAATCATCCAGAAAAAGCCCTCTCGGATGGTCCGCAGGCTCTATTACCAAACGCATTTGCAGAGCTAGTGGAGCAACTCAAGGTGCTGCACGAACTTGTAGGAAAAGCTAGTGGGGCAACCCAGCATGCTGCATGAGCTTGTGGGGATTATC
>CAZOMM010000010.1:16403-32290 GCA_964581165.1 uncultured Coriobacteriaceae bacterium | reverse complement strand
AAACTCACAAAAACACGCATAAATACACATACAAATTAGAAGGAGGATTCAAAGATGAGCCTAGAAGACAACAGAGCGCAGATCGACTCAATAGATGATCAGATTCTTAGTCTCTTTATGCAAAGAATGGATATCTCGGCCAAGATTGCCAGTGATAAGGCTAAAAGCGACTCCCCTGTAGCCGATAAGGTACGTGAGCGTGAGATTCTAGAACGAATTAGATCGATGGCTGGGGATCGTGAGCGATTTGCAAACGCTTTATACGGAACTATTTTTGCAGTCTCTAAGGCATACCAAAACGAGATTTTAGATCGTCCAAGCGATGTTGCTACTCTGATAACTAAAGCACTCGAAAACCGTCCTGAGGTTTTTCCACAAACTGGAATTGTTGCTTGCCAAGGAGTTGAAGGTAGTTATTCGCAGATGGCTGCAGATAGGATGTTTTCGAGAGGCAAGCTCATGTATTTTAAGAGCTTCGAAGCTGTCTTTGATGCGGTGGATAGTGGGCTTTGCGCTTTTGGAATTCTTCCGGTTGAGAATAGCTCCAATGGCTCGGTAAGAGCAGTTTACGAGCTGATGCGTGAAAAGAGAGCCTATATCGTTAGAAGCAAAAGGCTTTTTGTGCATCACGAGCTATTGGCAAAACCCGGCGTTAGTCTGGCTGATATTAAAGAAGTTGTCTCGCACGAGCAGGCTCTTGGACAGTGTAGCTCCTTTATCTCTACACTTGGCAGCGATGTTGAGATTTCTCACTGTGCAAACACCGCTGAGGCAGTGCGAGATATAGCTAATGGCAAGCGTAGTGATGTTGCAGCGATTGCCTCTCCGTACTGTGGGGAGCTATATGGTCTTGTTCCAGTTGCCAGTAATATTCAAAACAGTGAGAACAACTACACACGCTTTATCTGCATTGCCAAGGAGCCCATGATTTATCCGGGTGCTAATCGTATTAGTTTGATTCTCACCCTTAAGCACCAGCCTGGTTCGTTATATGAGGTGCTTGGCAAGTTTGCAGCTCTTGGGATCAATCTGCTAAAGCTGGAGTCTCTGCCGATGATTGGCCGCGATTTTGACTTTATGTTCTTCTTTGATATTGAGGCTTCGGTGCAAGATGAGGGAGTTGTCAACATGCTTTCCGAACTAGAACGCAGTGCCGATTCCCTTGTATTTTTGGGAAGTTATTCCGAGGTGTAGACGGCTAGGGTATGGGTGCCCGAAGCATTAACAGTCAAGGTTGACAGTGGCTAGAGTGTAGGTAGCTGGGGTGTAGGCGACTAGAGTGTAGACAGCTGGGGTCTGGGCGACCGAGATAGGCGATCTTAGCAGGCCTCATCAGGAGACATGTGAGTGATGTTTGGCCTGTGAGCAAGCATCATCGGGTAGCATTTTACGAACCTTTCCGTTAGCAAACATCCTAGCTACCTCGCCAACATTGGCAGTTTGAGTCTCTGTATAAACAGTGATGCCAGCATTGGTAAATTTCATCAGTGCTTGCATTCCCATTCCCACGGTTAAGATTGCATCCACTCCCAAAGTCATAACAAAATTGATAACTCCGTCACATCCTGCAATGTCATGGTCGACATTTCTAAGTGCCTCAACAGCTTTGATATTGCCGTTTTCCACCGTAAGAATGGTAAAAAACGGAGTATAGCCAAAGTGTCCACTACGATTTGAGTCAAGGCCTTTGTCGGTATCGCTTGGAATAGCAATCTTCATAACATTACCTCGATTCTGAACAGCCATGTTAAAAAGGAATCCGCCCAAACACCCGCCCAAGCATGCATATTGCAAAGCTCACTGTCGCGAAGCTTATTCTTGCAAAGCCTATTGCGCCCTTGTTTTGACCAGATAATCCCTGTACATGATTTTCAAATTCATTTAAGAGCAGCGTCAAGCAGCTTACAGGTGGGCGGTTGACTCATGTCATGTAAGCTTCATACAGGCAAAAGCATGTTTGGTAGAACAAAGAGTGTGAGCGAGGATTGCCCGAGTCCAGTGTGGCTTTTGCCCGCCCATCCAAGAATTTGCCAATTCTGCTTAAACAGGGCATCTTATTAAAGCTGACGACCTTGTCGGCAGCTCGGTAGCTTTACACCTCGTAAATTGCGCAGTTATTAGGAGTTTCTAAGCAGTCGACTCTTCCCACAGGAAGTCCCCGCTCAATAAGGGTGTCAGCAAAGTATTTTGCTAGGTTTTCGGCGGTTGTTCTAAATGGCAGGATGGTTAGCGAAAAGCCTTCACGCTCCAAGCAGGCGATTGTATCTTTGGCAAGAGTTCCATCCTCTACTAAAAAACTATGGTCTAGCTCTTCGGCAAGATCGCGCACGGCTTTCTTAAACACCCCAAAATCTAAAACCATGTCACGCATTGTGCCTTCGCTTTGCAAATTCTCCTGCTTTAGATAAACAATAACTTCCCAGCGATGTCCATGTAGGTTTTCGCATTTGCCATAGTAATCAGCAAGAAAATGGGCACTGTCAAAATACGCCTGAGTTTTTAGTCCATACATGATGAGCTCCTGTTTATAGCTTTGTAGATATTTGAAAATCAGAACAAAAGTCCAGAACAAAAATCGCAATATCCTAGTTATCGCGGATATGATAAGCCCAATGCCCTTAGCAATTCGCAAACTTGAATGCGAGCGGGCGGGATGAATGTGAGCGAGTAAGATGAATGCAATCGAGCAAGACAGATCAAAAAGAATCAAAAGGAGACCAAGATGGCACAGCAAGCAATTTTGCTTAACACCAAAGATCAGGTTCGTCAATTTGTGGCCAAGGCGCGTGCAGCTGGCAACATAATTGCTCTAGTTCCTACTATGGGTGCCATCCATTCTGGTCATCAATCGCTTGTTGAGCGTGCTAGGGCCGAAGGTGCCAGCACAGTAATTGCTTCGGTGTTTGTAAATCCTACTCAGTTTGCACCCGGAGAAGACTATGAGGCATATCCCAGAACCTTAGATGAGGATCTTATCAAGCTAGGGGAGGCAGGAACCGCTGCTGTTTTTGCTCCAAGTGTGTCTGAGATGTATGGCCAGGCAACGATCGACCAAGCAACGATCGACCAGACAATGATCGGCCAGGCAACGATCGACCAAGCAATGATCGAAACCACAGAAAACACAGGCCAAGCTCTGCTGGATTCGATTTGCCATCCTGTTGCAGGAAGTGCTGCCAGACTATGGGAGGGAGCTGAGCGACCCAGCCATTTTGACGGGGTTGTAACTGTTGTATCCAAGTTGTTTAATATCGTGCGCCCCGATCTGGCTTGTTTTGGAGAAAAGGATTTTCAGCAGCTTTCGGTGATCAGGCAGATGGTTGAAGACATGGATATGGGCATACGGATAGTTGCCTGTCCTATCGCGAGAGACTCTGATGGACTTGCAATTTCGAGTCGCAACAGATACTTAGATCCCGAGCAGCGCAAAAGAGCGCTTTCACTGTCAGCAGCGCTCAGAAAAGCTAGCGCGATGTTTGCAGATGGTTGTTGCGATGCAAAAGAACTTTCCCGTGCTATGCATCAGATTCTCAATGATGCCGATGTGGTGGTGGATTATGCCGAGATCGTTGATGCACAAACTTTGAATCCCGTAAGTGATTTGAGTGGGACATCAGGGAAAAGCCTAAGGGCTATTATCGCCGCTAGAGTTGATCATGTGCGCTTAATAGACAATTCATCACTTTCCTGAAAGAGTAAACAATAAAGAGTATGCAAGAATGAGCAGGCAACTTTATATGCCCCAGGCACATGCTGTCTGATTGGGCATTTTTGTTGCATGACATTAACAACAATTTGATTGTGTTGATTGATCGAGCCGATTGGTTGAGTTGATTGGTTGGGCTGATTGGCTGGACCGATTGGTTGAACCGATTGATTGGGCTGATTGATCGTGTCGAGTGATCGAGCTGATTGATCGAGCTGATTGGTTGTGTTGAGAAACTGTCTAGGTAATCGAAGAGATGCCTAGGCAAATAATTAAGGTTGTGAGCTTGGGGGTCGAGATGGCACAAAATACGCAAGAAGAAGTAATCCAAAAAGGAAGCGATGCGCAGTTTAATCGACTAGGAACTGGAAATATCCCTAAGCTGTTAATTGAGTTTGGCATTCCTGCCGTCGCAGGCCTTATCATCAACGGCCTTTACAACATCCTATCGGCAGTCTTTCTGGGTCAAGGCGTAGGCACAATTGGTCTTGCTGTTGCCGCTGTAGCTAATCCAATAATGATCTTGTTTATGGCTATGGCAATGTTGGTTGGAACTGGCGGCAATGCTTTAGCTGCTATCAAGCTTGGAGAAGGCAAAAAAGACGAGGCGGAACGAGTCCTTGGCAACACAGTGCTGCTGGGAGTTTTTGCTTGGATAGTTGTACTAATTCTTTGCTTTGTATTTATAGATCCTGTACTTTCGCTTGCTGGTGCCACCGAAGAGACTTGGGAATACTCAAAGGTGTTTATTCAGATTCTCGCCTGTGGATCGATCTTCATGATCCTTGGAATGGGAATCAACAACTTTATCCGCTCCGCAGGTGATCCCAATAGAGCTTTATGGTCGATGCTCATCGGAACCGTCGTATGTGTACTTTTAAGTATTTTGTTCGTAATGATTTTGGACTTTGGAATTCCAGGGCAGGCATTTGCAACCATCATCGGTGAGGCGGTCTCTTGCTCGGTGGTTTTGTATTACTTCATTGCCAGTCCAAAATCTCCATTCAAGCTCAAAATGAACAACATCCCTCTAAAGTCTGGCATTCCGGGCAAAATCCTAGCTCTAGGTTCGGCTTCGTTTTTGCTGCAAATTGCGGCCTCCGTTGTCTCCTTTATCATCAACAACCAGATTTTGATTTACGGCCCGCTTAGCCATATTGGCGATACCGGATGCTTTGCTGTTTTTGCTGTAATCCAAAGAATAGCTATGTTTGTAATGTTCCCAGTTTTAGGTATTGCAATAGCTGCACAACCACTTTTGGGGTACAACTTTGGGGCCAAGATATTCCACCGAATTAAGCGCACATTAACTCTCGAACTCAAAGCTGCACTTGTTTGCTGTACTGCAATGTGGGCCGTAATCGAGATATTTACTCCTTGGATTTGCATGCTTTTTGGCATCGAAGAGGAGTTGCTAGATTTTTGCAGTTATGCACTACGTGTACAGACAATAGTTATGCCGATTATGGCATTTCAAATCATCATTTCGAGTTACTTTCAAGCTACAGCTCGACCTACTAGATCGATCTTTTTGTCGCTTACACGACAGCTGCTTTTCTTGATACCTCTGTACATTGGACTACCAATTTTGATTGGTGAGTTTTTCCCAAATACAGAGCAAATTTTTGGCGTAATATTGGGACCGCCATGCGCCGACGTACTGTCGTTTATCTGTGCTATCACTTTTGTGGTTATGGAGTACAGGTTGCTAAACAAGCAAATTGCTGAACAAGACGGTAAAGACACTGACGCAGGCGATGCTAGGCCAATTAAGCTAAAGGCAGGGGAGGCCTAATAATGCTCTTAGCCGTTGACGTAGGCAATACGCAAACGACGATTGGTGTTTACAATGACGAGCTAATGGAGTCTTTTTGGAGGCTTCCCAGCGAGAGGCGATCTACTGCAGATCTAATCCTGACACAACTCCACTCGCTATTGAGCTTAAACCCGGGTCTTAAAAATGCAATTGACGGAGCTGTAATTTCTAGTGTTGTTCCAGCTTTAACAGTGGCGTGGAAAGCAGCTCTGTCGTCGTTGCTAGATCATTCCCCCGCAAGCAGAGGCTTAGAAGTAATTGATCCTTTGTGTGACTACGGACTCGAAATTAAGTTGGCTAATTCACGTGAGATAGGTCCCGACAGAATAGCAGATGCTGTAGGTGCAATAAGCAAGTACGGAGCACCCTGCATTGTTGTTGACCTTGGAACTGCTACCAATATCGAAGTAATCGATCCATATGGAGCTTTTATTGGAGGCGTGATTGCTCCCGGTATTTCAGTTTCGGCCAATGCGATGTTTTCGACTGCGGCGCGTCTATCGCAGGTTGATCTCACAATCCCTGAACATGTGATAGGACGAGGAACCGCAGAAGCCATACAGGCAGGCCTCACCTATGGCGAGGCTGCCCGAATTGATGGTCTTGTTAATTTGATTCGAGACGAAATGGGCTGCAAAACCGCCCATGTGGTGGCCACGGGCGGTTTACTATCGCTGATAGCACCAATATCAGCAAGCATAGATAGCTGCGATAGCTTTCTTACTCTTGATGGCTTGCGTATCATCTACGAGCGCAGCCGGGCTTGAGTGGGAGCAGTTGATGTCCGCAGTTGATGTCCGCAGCCGGGGCTAATTTCCCCACGTTAAACCAGCGCGGCTTCTGCACACCCACCCAGTAACCGTGTCAATCTCGATTTAACATGGAGTTAGTTTCCCCACGTTAAAGCGGCTAAATCTGAGCAAAGGCCTGTTCTAGATCGGCAATTATGTCTTCAGAATCTTCCAAACCGCAGGAGAATCTAAGCATCTCTGGCAAAACTCCAGCCTCAATAAGCTGCTCGTCTGTCATCTGTCTGTGAGTTGTGCTTGCGGGATGTAGGCAGCTTGTACGCGCATCTGCCACATGGGTCACTATGCTTGCAAGCTTTAGAGAGTCCATGAACTTAGATGCAGCAGCCTTGCCGCCAGCTATGCCAAAGCTCACAACTCCCGAAGAGCCATTTGGAAGATATTTTTGTCCCAGCTCATATTCAGCATCAGCAGGAAGTCCACAGTACGAAACCCAATTAACCTTAGGATGCTCAGATAAATACTCGGCAACAGCCTGGCCATTTTCGCAGTGCCTCTTCATCCTCAAATGTAGGCTTTCTAATCCCAGATTTAGATAGAAGCTATTTTGCGGAGAAGGCGTTGGACCCAGATCGCGCATAAGCTGAACACAGGCCTTTTGAATGTAGGCAGCCTCTTGTCCAAATTTATCCATATAGCTTATGCCGTGATAGCTCTCATCGGGCTCAATTAGTTCAGGGAATTTTTGAGGATGGGCGGCCCAATTGAAGTTTCCAGAATCAACAATTGCGCCACCTAGGGCGCAGGCATGTCCGTCCATGTACTTAGAGGTGGAATGAACAACGATGTCAGCTCCCCAATCAAAGGGCTTGCAATTAACGGGGGTGGGGAAGGTGTTATCTACAATCAGCGGAACTTCATGCTCATGCGCCGCAGCAGCAAAACGCTCGATATCCAACACAAGCAAGCTAGGATTGCAAAGCGTCTCGGCAAAGACGACTTTTGTATTAGGCTTAAAAGCTGCTTCGAGTTCTTCGTCGCTGCAATGAGGATGCACAAAAGTTACCTCTACTCCCATGCGTTTCATTGTTACAGAGAAGAGATTGTAGCTTCCGCCATAAATAGCAGAGGAGGAAACAATATGATTTCCAGCTCCCACGATATTAAAAACAGCCAAAAAAATGGCTGACATCCCAGAGGCAGTTAGCATTGCAGCAGTGCCGCCCTCGAGATCAGCAATCTTTGCAGCCACATATGAGTTAGTAGGATTTGCTAGGCGTGTGTAGAAAAAGCCCTCGCCCTCAAGGTCAAACAGCGCTCCCATCTCCTGTGAATTCTCGTAGCGGTAAGTTGTAGATTGAATAACAGGAATCTGTCTAGGCTGGCCATTTGTGGGGCTGTATCCCGACTGAACACATTTAGTCCCGATTTTTTTGTCCATTGTTCTCCTTTCAAATTGATCTGCTAACTACATCCATTTCTCCAACAGCCGCATAAATTGCGCCTGTGTAGGCTGGAGTAGATCCGCAGCAAGATCCGATCATCATAAATCCTAATTTGTGCAGCATCCTAGCTGCTGTTTCCATTTCGTGGGTAGAGCCATTGTAGATTACAGTTCCATCGGCAGAGTTTTCTGGCAGGGACACATCCGGGCATGCAAGCAATGGTAGGGGACAGCAAGCAGCCAAGCGCTTTGCTGGCTCAATGATGCTAATTGGTGTAAGCGAGCAGTTAAGCCCCAAAGCAGAGGCCTTATGTGCAAGCAGCTGGGCAGCAGCATCTTCTATGAGCGTATTGCAGCCCAAGAGTCTTCCGTCTTGATTTACTGCCAAGCTTACAAAAACAGGCAAATCACAAACGCTAGTTGCAGCATCAAGTGCACAAAGCGCATCTCCTAAATGATCCATCGTCTCTATGTATATTGCATCGGGATTGGCAGATGCCAAAGCGCTAGCTTGCTGCGCATAGGCTGCAAAAGCTGCCTTTTGCAGATCTTCATCTTTGTTCCAAATACCACAGGAACCCATATCTGCAAGAACATGCTGAGGATGTATCGATTGCGCTATTTCTACACCCCGTCTGTTGATATCTTCAACATTATCTTGCAGGCCTTCTTTGGCCAATGCTGGGGCATTTGCACCATAAGTGTTGCTGATAGCACAGGTGGCACCAGCCAGATTGTAGAGTCTGTGAATCTCGGTAATGAGATCGGGTTCGATTATATTGAGTATCTCGGGACAAGCTTCTTGTTCAAGTCCATACCTTTGAAGCATCAGAGCCGAACCGCCCTCTATAACAAGCATGTCCTTGCCCAGCCGGGCCTCTATACTAGGCATTTGCCCTCCTACTCAGTCTTAAACGTGCATTTCTGCTTGGTTGCAAACGCACACAAATGCACACAAACGCGCATTTCTGCTCGGTCGCAAACGCGCCGGTCGCAAACGCGCCGGTTGCAAACGCGCGAGGTGCATTCCTTGGACTACTCCCCGAGTGTACTTCTTTAAGCGTAGATCTTTTGCCAAAAATAAGCCTTTCGCCAGGCTTTTGATCGAATGTAGAACCTTCAGCTTCAGAGGTTTTTCAAATACGTTTACTAGACTTCCCAAAAGAAGACAAAATAACGTTGATAGGAGAATTTCATATGAGCGATGAATCCAGTGGTTCGTCAATGATTCCTTCTTCGGAGGATGGGAGGAATATTGGAGATGTCGACACTCCGCTTGATAGGGGAACTGGAGCTGCCAACTTACAGGATCCCTATGGAGTTACAAATATAGATGCGTCTCCTATTTCTGGAACTACTAACGAAAGCACCCTAGATCAATCCTCTTTTAATGCTCAGCCTAACAATCAACAGGGCTTTCAGTTCAACACCCAGCAGAGTTTTCAGTCTAACTCCCAGCAGAGCTTTCACCCCAACATCCAACAAGACTTTCAAAGCACTCAACCCAACTATCAAAATGCTGTCTCTTCGTATGAGCCAGGTAGGGCTGTAGATCTTGGTAACTCTACTTATGGAACTGGAGCAGCAGCAAGTTATGGGACAGGAACTTCAGCAAATGTAGACAGCTCTGCTTATGGTGTGGGAGCTTCGCCCTACGGGGCCACCCCTGCTTCTGAAACAGGCACTTCACCCTATAGCGCGGCTTCTGTTTCTGGCTCTGCATCTGCATCTGGAACAACAGATTCCAGTCCCTACGCTTCGACAGCGGGATCTAATTACACGAGCGCAAATTACGGTGGAGGAGCCAGCAGTTACGGGAGAGAAACTGGCGGTTCTAGTCCTAGCGGCCCTAGCATTGGAAACAAGCAGCGCAAAAAGAGTGGTGTTAAATCCTTTGCTTGGGGACTTGTTGGTGTGATCGTTGGAGCTGTGATTGCCATTGGCGGCGTAATGCTTTATGAGAATCTTACAGGCTCTTCGTCGTCTTCGAGCTATTCTGGCACTTCTAGCAACGGTACCGTTGATATCACAGTTTCGGGCGACGATGTCACTTTGGCCGAGGCAGTTGCAGCAAAGTGTCTACCCTCGGTGGTTAGCATCGATGTGTATGCCTACACCGAAGACAATATCTGGAATTACTTTGGAATGTCAGGCGGAGATAGCGAAAGCGAGCTCGAAGCCACTTCTCTCGGTTCTGGTGTGATTATCTCTGAGGACGGATACATTCTCACCAATAATCATGTAATAGCCGATGGCGACATGTTTATTGTGCACTTTGATGACGACACCACAGCAGAAGCAACCGTTGTTGGCACAGACTCCACTAGCGACATTGCCGTACTTAAGGTTGATAGAACTGGACTTACTCCCATGGATATTGGTGACTCCGACTCTGTGGTTGTTGGTGAGTGGATTATGGCCCTAGGTAGCCCATTTGGTCTAACCAAATCGGTTTCGCAAGGTATTGTTGCTGCCCTGTATCGAAATCAATCTGTTGAGCTTTCTAGTGGAACTGCGATCTACGCAAACATGATTCAGATCGATTGCGATATCAATCCAGGCAACTCCGGCGGCGCTCTAGTTAACGAAGAAGGCGAACTCATTGGCATCAATACAATGATCGCAACAACAAGCGAATCTTCGGCCGGCGTTGGCTTTGCAATACCTTCTAACTACGCAATGGAGATCGCCAACCAGCTAATCGAAAATGGCTATGCTGTGCATCCTTACTTGGGTGTAACTCTTGGAACTGTTGATGCTGCAACTCAGGAGTACTATGGAACCACTGCCGAGTCGGGTGCCTATGTTGTTAGCGTTGAAGATGACAGCCCTGCAGCTGAGGCTGGAATTCAGGCCGGAGATGTTATCGTTAGCTATAACGGCAATGCAATCACCACTTCCTCTGAGCTTATTATTGAGGTAAAGGGTGGAACTGTTGGAGATACAGTTGAGCTAGGTATTGTTCGCAACGGCGAGGAGATCACTCTAAGTGCTACGCTTGCGGCTGATACCTCTACTACATCTACACAGAGCCAAAATGAGAATCAAAGCCAAGGTCTAATTGAGTAAGCTCTACCAGTTGAGTAAATTGGAAAAGAACTGAGTTTTAATCTGAGTTTTTAATTGGAATCCTTAATTGGAGTCCCTAATCTGAGTCCTTAATAAATGAAGTTTCGAATATTAGCTGTTGGTAAGCTCAAAGAAAGATTTTGGAAAGAGGCCTGTAGCGAATATCAAAAAAGGCTCTCGAGGTATGCAAGGATCGAGGTTGTCGAGTTGGACGACCTCGATCCTTCTAGGTTTGGAGGAGAGCAGCAGGCCATGGCTGCTGAAGCCGCTGCTATCAAAAAGTTGCTTGGCGAGCCTTCTTTTGACAAACATCTGATTTGCATGGATCCTGCTGGCCGTGAGTTAAGCAGCGAGCAGCTGGCAGTTTTGATCGAAAAGTTAATGGTCTCGGGATGCAGCAATATAGACATTGTTATTGGTGGTCCAAACGGCATAGATCCCGATCTTAAATGCAAATCGGATGATGTAATTTCTCTTGGAAAGATAACCATGCCTCACAACCTTGCAAGGCTTGTTGTATTAGAGCAGCTTTATCGATCTTTCAAGATCATCCGTGGCGAGCCATACCACAGGTAGTTCCGCTCACTACACTACACGGAACTCGCCAGCGCGGCTTCTGTGCACCCATCCAATGAACGCGCAATTCTGGTTTAGCGTCGAGAAAACATATCCCGCTCGTCTTTGAAAACAAGTCTCAACTAAAGCTTCTGTCTTATCCTCAATTGCGGCCTTGCTTTAGGGCGAGGGCTTGAAAGTAGGAAATGTAGAAATGTAGAGGCACAGAGACACAGAAATATATGAACTATATGAAACATATGGAATATCTGACGTGCTCTATTTGCGCGGAAAGGCGGGAAAGGCGCTTAGTCTAAATATGGAATCAATCCTTGATGGTGTTGCTTTTAACGATGCTCAACTACAGGCCGTAAAAACTGTTAATGGCCCGCTGCTTATTTTGGCAGGTGCTGGCTCGGGTAAAACTCGAGTTTTAACTTATCGCATAGCGCATATGGTTCGGGATCTTGGGATTCCTTCGCATTCTATTTTGGCTATCACCTTTACCAACAAGGCAGCTAACGAGATGCGTAGCAGAATCTCTAACATTTTGGGTTCAACACGAGGCATGTGGATACTCACATTTCACTCGTTGTGTGCAAGGATGCTAAGAACAGATGCTGAAAAACTGGGCTATTCATCTTCTTTCACCATATACGGCGACGATGATTCAAAGCGCTTGGTAAAAGAGATCTATAGAGAGCTAGACATTAACGAAAAGAACTTTCCTATCCAGCAAGTTCGATACCGAATCTCTAAAGCTAAAAACAATCTGCAAGATTGCGAAGCTTTTGCTTCTAGGGCTTCAAATCATGGTGTAGAAGACGTGGCTGCAAGGGTTTATCAGGTGCTTTCTGAACGTCTGGCACGAGCTAATGCAATGGATTTTGACGATCTTTTAATGCATGGGTATCGGTTGCTTAAATCGAACCCAGATATCCTCGATGCTTATCGCGAGCGATTTAGATACATCTCGGTTGATGAGTACCAAGATACTAATCATGCTCAGTACGAAATTGCTAGGCTTTTAGCGGGGCGTTTTCGAAATTTAATGGTTGTTGGCGACGACGATCAGTCAATCTATTCTTGGCGCGGAGCCGACATCAGAAATATCTTGGAGTTCGAGAAAGATTATCCAGATGCCAAAGTTGTAAAACTTGAGGAAAACTACCGATCAACTTCAACAATTCTCAATGCTGCAAATGCCGTAATCGAGAACAATTCAAAGCGCAAAAGCAAGACTCTATATACCAGTGGAGATGCGGGAGATCCTATAGATCTCTACTTGGCAGCAGACGAGCGCGACGAAGGTCGCTGGATTGCATCCGAGATCGAAAAGCGAATAACTCAGGGCTATAGCTACTCCGATATTGCTGTGTTTTATCGCACAAATGCCCAGTCGAGAATGTTGGAAGACATGCTTATGCGTGCCGGGGTTCCTTATCAAATTGTTGGTGGAACTCGCTTTTTTGATAGGGCCGAGATCAGAGATGTAATGGCATATCTAAGTGTTGTGGTTAATCCCGCCGATGATATCTCGGCAAAGAGAATCGTTAATATGCCCAGACGAGGTATAGGAGACAACACGGTTGCCTTTATCGAAGATAAGGCAGCAAAAGAAGGTCTTAGTTTTATGGAGGCTTTGCAGGCATCCATTGTCGATGAATCGCTAAGTTCGAGAGCAAGAACTGGGCTAGCACGCTTTGATTCACTTATTCGCACCGTTCGCTCTTACACAGGTTCGATGCGAGATGTTGTTGAGATGATTGTTAGTCAAAGCGGTCTGCTTGAGTATTTTGAATCTCGACCAACAATCGAAGATCGAGCTAGGGCCGAAAATATTAGGGAGTTTTTTGGAGTTGTATCTGAGTTTGAAGACACACATTCGCTTTTTGAGGAAGAAGACTCGGCTCCAACTGTAGAGGCTGGCATTACCAAGCCGCTAGTTGTAGATAAACCCAAGCAAGCTAGCGAGATGGATATGATCGCAATGGCTCTTGCTGCTGTGGATGAGACCGCTGGATTTGACGGCACCAACGAGGGTGCAGCTGGGGGATCAACTGAAGGTACAACTGAGGGAACAGCTGTGCACATGCTCTCGCCATTGATGGAATGGCTGTCTTTAAGATCCGATCTCGACTCCCTAAACGATTCCGATTCTGCAGTTACTTTGATGACTGTTCACTCTGCTAAGGGCCTTGAGTTTCCGGTGGTGTTTTTAGCAGGTATGGAGGAGGGGATCTTTCCTCATCAGAGTTCTATGGGAAGCAATCTTTCTGTAGAAGAAGAACGCAGGCTTGCCTATGTTGCCATCACGCGAGCCAAGGAGCATCTTTCGATTTGCTGTACCCAGCAGCGCAGTCTTTTTGGAGACACTCGAACAAATCCTATGTCTAGGTTCGTAGAAGAAATACCTTCCACTTACATAAGACAGGCTGGCGTGGGATCACTTGGCTACTCCGGAACAGGTTTTGAAAAACGGGGGAGTCGTAGAGGGATTTATGGATCTGGAACCTCCTACGAACAATCCGATGGACATGTATTTGGTTCTCGAAATCCCCGATCTTCTAGACGGCGCTTTAGTTCAACCAGAGATTCAGCTTTTGCTTCTAAGAGATTTTCTAGAGCTTCGCAGCTAGAGCAACTAGAGCAGCTAGATGGAAGCAAAAATGGCGGCAAAAGATCCACCAATGAAGCATCTGTAAAGTTTGCTGTTGGAGACAAGGTAGATCACAAGGTCTTTGGTCGCGGAAGGGTTATAGATGTCGATAAAGATATCCTCCAAATTCACTTTGAAAATGGGGGTACAAAAAAGCTGTTAGTGGGCTATGCCCCAATAGTAAAAATCGAATAGCCCTTGGATGGTTATCGGGATGTTCATCGGGATGCTCATCAGATGTTCAGAAAGCAAATTTTTTAGCCTTGCGGGGAATCAGGACTACCGTTTACAAAAGTTGAACAAATGACATTTTCTGAGATTGCCAACAGGCATTTTAAGGGCCTTGAGCGGGGGAAATAAGAATCATTTATGTCTTGTTGCGCCCTGCTTTTGCGTTTATACTGTGGCGATGTCTGTAAAACAGGCAAAAGAAAAGTATTGGCCCCCGAAGACAGTGTAATTTCATAGAAGCTTGATCGTCCCACGGACAAGCATCGGCTGAATCCGAAATAACAATGACGAGCGGGGCCCCAAAGTTTTTTTGAGAGGGGTCCATTTTGACCGAAATTAAGAATAAGTCGATCTTCCAGCTAGACGATGTCTCTAACGAGGATATGGAGAGTCTTATCGATGGAACAATTACCGACATCGAAGAAGGCGAACTGGTAACTGGGACGATTGTAAAGATCGAGCATGACGAGGTCTTGCTAGACATCGGATTCAAGTCGGAAGGCGTTATTCCCGCACGAGAACTTTCTATTCGCGATGATGTTGAAACATCAGAGCTTGTCTCGCTTGGCGATGAGGTCGAAGCTTTAGTTATACAAAAAGAGGACAAAGACGGTAGGCTTCTTCTTTCTAAGAAGCGTGCCGAATACAGGAGGGCCTGGAACAACGTCGAAGAGAAGTTCCATAACGGCGAGACTGTCGAGGGTGAGGTTATCGAAGTTGTTAAGGGCGGTCTCATTATGGATATCGGCCTTAGGGGATTCCTTCCCGCATCTCTTGTGGATCTTCGTCGTGTTAAGGATCTCAGTTCATTTTTGGGCACCATTATCGAAGCTCGTGTTATTGAGATGGATCGCAATCGCAATAACGTTGTTCTCTCCCGTCGTGTACTGCTCGAAGAGGGTAGAAAGAACGAGCGTACTGAGATTCTCAGCAAGCTACAAAAGGGCATGAGGCTAAAGGGCACGGTCTCTTCGATCGTGGAGTTTGGTGCCTTTGTTGATCTTGGGGGGATCGATGGCTTGGTTCACATTTCTGAGCTTTCTTGGAGCCATGTCAATCATCCTTCTGAGGTTGTTTCTGTTGGCGATGCGGTTGAGGTTGAGGTTCTTGATGTCGATCGTAATCGCGAGCGCATCTCGCTAGGTCTCAAGCAGACCACAGAAGATCCGTGGCGCACTCTTATCAAGAACTATCCTGTCGATTCTATTGTTGAGGGAAGCGTTACCAAGATCGTTCCATTTGGTGTCTTTGTTGCTCTTTGCGATGGAGTTGAGGGTCTGGTTCACATCTCCGAGATGGCAAACAAGCATGTCAACCATCCTTCGCAGGTAGTCGAAGTTGGCAAGAAGATCATGGTCAAGGTCATGTCTGTTGATATGGATCGCCGCCGCATCTCGCTGTCGATGAAGGCTGCTGCCGATCAGCTTGGAATTACCATAGAGGTTAAGGAGCTTTCCGAAGAGCCTGATAAGTCTTCTGGAAAGAAGAACCGTGATGGCAAGGCACAGGCTGACGAAAAGGCAGAAGACAAAGAGGCTGCTGCAGAAGATGCCAATGCCGAGACTCCCGCTGAGGAGGCTTCTGTCGAGGAGACGGTTGAGGAGGCTGCTGAGACTGAGTCGGCTGCAGAGGCTGAGGAAACTGCTGAGGCCGAGGCT
>CAZOMM010000010.1:0-16303 GCA_964581165.1 uncultured Coriobacteriaceae bacterium | reverse complement strand
GGCTGCTGAGACTGAGTCGGCTGCAGAGGCTGAGGAAACTGCTGAGGCCGAGGCTCCTGCCGAGGAGGCCGCTGCAGATGAGGCTGCTGCCGAAGAAGCTGCTTCTGCTGAGTAGTCAACTTTTTGTTAATTGCTAGGCAGGGGAGATCTTTGAAAAAAAGATCCCTCTGCCTTTCTTTTTTTGTGTGAGGTTGCCATTATGTATCGAGTGGTTTTAGGTGGCGGAATTGGATCTGGCAAGAGCACTGTTGCCGCCATGCTCGAAGAGCTTGGAGCTGAGCTTCTAGATCTTGATGAAGTGGCTGCTCAGGTGAGAGAAGATCCTTTGATTGCTGCCAAGCTCGCCGAACGTTTTGGTTCAGATATTTTGGATTTAGATGGCAAGCCAATTCCTGAAATCCTTGCCAAAAAGGCTTTTGCAGATGCCCAGTCGACTCAAGACTTGAATGCAATCTGTCATCCAGAGATTGCAAAAAGAGCAAGAGATTTTATTAGTGGCGAGGGTACAGCTTTGATGCGTGTTGTGCAGGTTCCACTGATTAGCCTCTCTAAAGATCTTAATGAGATTGCAGATGAAGTTGTACTTGTTGATTGTCCTGCTGATATCAGAATACAAAGAGCAATTGATAGAGGCATGGATCCGCAAGATGCTAAGCGTCGAATGGGCAGGCAGGCTACAGACGATGAGCAGCGTAGGCTTGCAGATACTTTGATCAAAAACGACGGTAGTATAGATGAGCTTTATGCCAGAGTTTTATCTTGGTGGAACTCGAGAGTAAACTACGAGCAAAAATAGAGTACAGTCAATAGTACTGTTAGATTGCTAGGTGGCTTAAGCTAGCAAGTGCTTGAATCAGCAAATACTCGCGCTGGTTTACTGATTCGCCAATTTGCTGACTAGTTGATTAGTTGATCCAACAAAATGGGTGCATGTTAGGCTGCACCTTAGGACGCACGATAAACATAGAACTAAACACCGGAAGATCTATGACTTACAAGACCTCAAGCTACGATTGTTACACCAGAGACAGCAGAGCTAGACAACAGACAGCTAGACTAAGCAGGAGTGAACAAAGCAGAGCTAGACAAAACGGAGCCAAACAAAGCAGAACTAGACAAACTCAATCAAATCAAAGAAAACATAGCTCCCAAAGACACACTCCCCAAAAAAGCAGCTCCCAAAGACGCACTCCCCAAAAACGCAGGACTCACAAACTAAGACGTTTTTTGATTGCTCTTGTGCTGATCGCATTATTTGCAGCTGCATCAGCTAAGGTCTTTATCCCTCAGGCCGAAAAGCTCTACTATCCTCTCAAATATCAAGAAGAAATACAGGCTGCAGCAGAGGAGTATCAGGTAAATCCTTATTGGATTATTGCAATGGTTAAGTGCGAGTCTGATTTTGACCCTGATGTGGTTTCGAGCGCGGGGGCTGTTGGGCTAATGCAGATAATGGAATCAACAGCTCAAGATATAGCTAATAGAGAACTTGTCGATTCTGATCTTTACTCGCTAGATAATCTAACTGACCCTGAAACTAATATCAATTATGGTACAGCCTATCTGAGGTACCTCGTAGAGCGTTATCACGAGATGAATCCAGCGATTGCGGCATATAACGCAGGCTTGGGAAATGTTGACGACTGGCTCGAAGAGGGGGGAGATATTCGCGACTATATTGAGTTTCCAGAAACTCAAAGCTATCTAGAGCTGGTCAACAGGGCAAAAGAGGCTTACGAGAGACTCTACCCAGATGCCTTTGACTGGGAAAGCTAGGGAGGTTTTTATGGCAGGCGATGCCGTCACCGATGCCGTCACCGATACCGTCACCGATGTCGTCACACGTTCCGTGGTCGCAGGTGGTCCAAAGCCGCTTGATTCTGCGTTGATGGACGACGATATGAGGGCTTTTTTAGGTGAGGGAAGGTTTGATAAAGACTTTGAGGTGGTCTCTGCATATGAACCATCTGGCGATCAACCTCAGGCCATAGAGGCCTTAGCCAAGGGCATCAAAGAAAACATGCGATACCAGACGCTTTTAGGAGTTACCGGCTCTGGTAAAACCTACACAATGGCCAAGGTTATCGAAAAGGTCAACAAGCCCACACTTGTTATGGCTCCCAATAAAACGCTTGCTGCTCAGCTAGCTTCGGAGTTCAAAGAGCTGTTTCCAAATAATGCCGTGGTCTACTTTGTCTCTTATTACGATTACTACCAACCCGAGGCCTATGTTCCCACTACTGATACCTTTATCGAAAAGGACTCCTCAATAAATGAGGAGGTAGAGAAGCTGCGCCATCAGGCAACTGCTCAGCTGCTCAGTAGAAATGACATCATCGTTGTGGCCAGTGTCTCGTGTATCTATGGAATTGGTTCGCCAACAGATTATGCAGGTATGGCCATTTTTGTCGATCGTACGCGGCAGATGGATCGTGATATGTTTATCCATGGCTTGGTGGATATCCAATACGATCGAAACGACTACGAACTCACTAGAGGCACCTTTAGGGTGCGCGGAGACATTGTTGATGTCTTTCCTCCCTATGCAGAAAATCCACTGCGAATTGAGTTTTTTGGTGATGAGATCGATTCGATTGCAGAAATCGATCGACTTACTGGGGAGGTTTTGCTCAATTACAGCAAGATCCCCATCTGGCCTGCATCTCATTATGTAACCGAAAAGGTCAAGATCGATCATGCTCTCGAGACCATAAGAGAAGAACTTGCTCAAAGAACCACCGAGTTAAAAGAAGCTGGCAAGTTATTGGAGGCGCAGCGTTTGGAGATGCGCACCGAATACGATCTTGAGATGCTTCAAAACATGGGATTCTGTTCTGGAATTGAGAACTATTCGCGCCATCTTGATGCCCGTGCCCCTGGACAGGCCCCATTTACCTTGATCGATTATTTTCCAGACGATTTTGTTTGCTTTATCGATGAGAGTCATGTAACTGTGCCTCAGATTAGAGGGATGCACGAGGGCGATCGCTCTCGCAAAGTTACGCTAATTGAGCATGGTTTTAGACTGCCTAGCGCCTTGGATAACAGGCCACTTAGATTTGACGAGTTCGAAAAGAGGGTTCCTAGATTTGTTTATGTGTCTGCAACTCCTGGAGATTACGAGGAGCAGGTTTCCCAGCAGATAGTCGAGCAGATTATTCGACCTACTGGTCTGTTGGATCCAGAGGTTGTGATACGTCCTACAACTGGACAGATTGACGATATTACAGCAGAGATTAGGGATAGAGCCTCGCGCGATGAGCGTGTGCTGGTAACAACTCTCACCAAAAAGATGGCTGAGGATCTCACAGACTATCTACTCGACCAAGGAATACGCGCTCAATACATGCACTCAGACACAGGAACCATCGAGCGTGTTGAGATCATCAGGGGGCTAAGACTTGGCGAGTTTGACGTTTTGGTTGGCATCAACCTGCTACGAGAGGGTCTAGACTTGCCAGAGGTTTCTTTGGTTGCAATTCTCGATGCCGATAAAGAGGGCTTTCTTAGAAATAACAGGTCGTTGATCCAAACCATCGGGCGTGCAGCTCGCAATGTCTCTGGCCAGGTGATAATGTATGCAGACACGATCACTGGCTCAATCAAAAGTGCTGTAGACGAAACCAAACGTCGTCGTGCGATACAGCAGCGTTTTAATGAAGAACATGGCATTGAGCCGCAGACAATTCGCAAAGCTGTATCCGACATCATGCAATATCTCGAAGAGCCAGACTCAGATGCTCAAAAGGCAGCTGGATCTCTTGCAGAGGAACTGCCAGATATGTCTGCTGCTGAGCTGCTAAGGCTGATTTCTTCTCTGGAAGAATCTATGGAAATAGCTTCTGAGGATATGGACTTCGAAACTGCTGCACAGCTTAGAGATCAAATTGTCAAACTAAGAGCTGCCCTAGAAGGTGCTGATGAGTCTAGCGTTTTAGAGAACCTTCGTGCTCGCGCAAGGAAGGGTTCTAAGTTTGGTGCAGGTCGAAGGCGTAGGCATAAGTAAGCCTAGCGCTTGGGTTTGCCTCTTTGGGCTTGCACCCTTGAGCTTGCATTTTTGGGGCTTGCCTCTTTGAGTTTAGCGTTCGAGCTTGCATCTACTTGCTAGTAGCTCTTTTGCTGGTACTAGTGGGCAATTTTGCTTGTACTTGGGCCGTTTTGTAAGGTTAAGATCAACAGATGTGCTCTAAGGAATGCCGCATTATTGCGGCATTTGCATCTAGTGGCATTTGCATCTAAATGTGTCGACTTAGGATGAGGAGGGATTATGGGTTCTGTATTCGAAGAAATCGGAATGCGAATCAGAGGTCTGCGCGAGGCTTGCGATGTTAGCGTTGAAAAAATGGCCGCAGAACTTGGAGTAGATCCTCAGACATATATACGTTGGGAAGAGACTGGAGAGGACGTGCCAATTTCGGCCATTTATCACATGGCCACAATCTTTAAGGTGGAGTTCACTGAGATTCTTACAGGCACTGCTGCCAAGCTCAATACCTATCACCTTGTACGCTCCGGAGAAGCGCATGAGGTCGACCGTTATCCGGGATATCACTACGACGACTTGGCATGGCGATATGCTGGCAAAATCATGCAGCCTCTTTTGGTAAAGCTTGATCCATCCGATGAGCCTGCCAAGCTTGTTACTCATAGTGGACAGGAATTTAACGTGGTTTTGGAGGGCACTGTTGTTCTTACTTGGAATGAACGTGAGTTTGAATTAAATGCGGGTGACAGCATCTATTTCAATCCAATTTACCCACACGGTCAAAGATGCGGGGGAGACAAACCAGCAAAATTCATCACGATTATTGCTGAGTAACCCTGCTAAATACTGAACAGCCCTGCTATATATTTAGCAGCCCTACTAAATAGCTTTGTTAGGTTGAGACTTATCGTAGAACGCTTGCCATATTCGGTTGTTGGCACGGTAGTTAGAGAGGAGAGCAGCTAACTTGGACTACATACTCAAAAAGTACTGCCCCAGAATTGATTTTGATTCTTATGAGGACTTCATGGAAAACTTTAAGATCGAAGTTCCTCATATTTTTAATTTTGCATATGACGTTGTAGACGAATGGGCTAGGGTCGAGCCTGAGAAAAATGCTCTTTTATGGTGCGACGACAATGGCGAAGAACGGCTTTTTACCTTTACAGACATTTCTCGGCTTTCTAGCCAAGCTGCTAATGCCTTTACAAAACTTGGAATTGGCAAAGGCGATCCTGTAATGGTAATTCTGCGACGCAGGTGGGAGTACTGGGTCTGTGCGACTGCTCTTTGTAAAATTGGAGCCATATTGATCCCTGCTTCTTTGCAACTAACCTCCAAGGACATCTCTTATCGAGTCAATAACGCTGGCATTAAAGCACTAGTCTGCATCGACGATGACTATGTCTGCACTCAAGCAGATGAGGCAATCCCAAATTGTCCAAGCATAGAAAATCGCATTGTCGTTGCAGGACACAGGGATGGCTGGCTGAACTTTAACGAGCTAATAGAAGGCGAAGCTCAAACTTTTGAGCGCCCAACAGGTGATGCTGGTGTTGTATCGAGCGACATCATGCTTATCTACTTTACCAGTGGCACAACTGGTATGGCTAAAGCAGTCTGTCATAACTTTGCACATCCACTAGGGCATATCCTCACTGCTAAGTATTGGCAGCAGGTGCAAGAGAATAAGTTGCATATGTCTGTTACAGATAGTGGCTGGGCTAAGTTTGGCTGGGGCAAGATCTATGGGCAGTGGATTTGCGGAGCATGTATTTTTGGCTATGACATGGAAAAGTTTGTTCCCACTAAACTTTTGCAGCATGTTCAGGATTACAAATTAACTACCTTCTGCGCTCCTCCCACTATGTATCGTTTTATGCTTCAGGAAGATGTTGCATCTTACGATCTCTCAAGTGTGCAAAACTTTGCAACCGCAGGTGAGCCCTTAAATGCCGAGGTCACGATTGCTTGGGAACGGCTTACAGGCAAAAAGATTCGCGAAGGTTTTGGTCAGACCGAAGGTCCCGTGCTGCTTGCAACTTTTCCTTGGATTGAGCCTAGGCCAGGTTCTATGGGCAAGCCCTCTCCCTTGCTTAACATCAAGCTGCTTGACGATGATGGTAACGAAGTTCCAGACGGCGAAGAGGGAGCAATCTGTGTAACAAAACTTCGTGAAGCGTATCCTCCAGGACTTTTTGTTGGCTATTACAACGACAAAGAAAAGACCGAGGAGGCTGTTGGAACAGATTGCTACAATCTCCACGACATGGCCTGGCGCGACTCCGATGGCTACTTTTTCTTTGTTGGTCGCAATGACGATGTAATCAAATGTTCGGGCTACCGTATTGGTCCTTTTGAGGTTGAGAGTGCTCTTATAGAGCATCCCGCAGTTATTGAATGTGCAGTTACTGCAGCACCAGACCCCGTAAGAGGAAATGTGGTTAAGGCCACTATTGTTCTTGCTAGAGGATGGGAGCCTTCCGAAGAGCTAATACACGAACTGCAAAATCATGTTAAACAAACAACGGCCCCGTATAAGTACCCCAGGATAGTTGAGTTTGTAAACGAACTTCCAAAAACACTTGGAGGAAAAATCAAGCGTAAACAAATTCGTCTTGCCGATGGCATGAACGAGTGAATATTTTTTTAATGAGTAAATATTTTTAGATTATTAGAAAGTCCTGTAGATCTTTTAGCTTCTTAGGAATACGCGGCGTGGGTCTCGCATAAGTCACGAAGAGAGTTTTGAAGAGAGTTTATATGATAGAGAAAGAATACAGAGAAGCAGAGTATTTTGAAGCCAAGAAAAACAACTCCAAACCTGGGAGTATACAGCATGTCGATAGACTTTGGAGTCCTCTTTTTGTTTGCATAATTATCTGCGCTTTATGCACATTTATGACGGGTCAGGGCCTTAACTCTGGCACTTCTGTCTTTTTAGAAAGGATGGGCGAAAGCGCTACTTTAGCAGGTGCTTTAGCTGCTGTTTTTTCCATAGCAGCTGCAATTGCTAGGATCGCGTGCGGACCAATTATAGATGGCATTGGCAGAGTTGTGGTCATGGCAACTGGGGTAGTTATTCTAATCATTGGAACATCTATTCCAATTCTTTTATACAGTCCCACTATCTTTGCCATATGCAGAATTTTGCAAGGTATTGGCTTTTCTGCCGCCACAACTGCTGTTGCAACTATGGCAGCTGATGTTATTCCTAGATCGCGCTTAGGTGAGGGTATTGGATATTACGGTCTAGGCCAGGCTTTGGCTATGTCAATAGGACCCGCTCTTGCCATCTTCTTGGTAAATACACAACCAGCAACAAACCTTTATCTTGGTTTGACTGCAGTTGCTACTCTAGGATTTATTCTCACATTTATATGTCATTACGAAAATAAGCCGCAGCGCCTTCCTAAAACAGCCGAATATAGAATTAGATTAGAAGCTGGAGACTTAGACAAAAAGAAAAAGAACGAAGACGAAGAACAGGGTTCAGGGTTGTCCAAATTTGTCTATACCTTCTTTGAGCCAAAAGCGCTGCCTGGCGCTTTGCCTATGTTATTGATTACTCCAGCCTTTGGTTTTGGCATATTTTTTATTGGACTTTATGGCGAGCAATGTGGAGTTAGCAATTCTGGCTTGTTTTTTACTGTGTCTGCTATCGCGATGATGGTAATACGACTTGCTTCTAAATTTTACATGGATCGCGTGGCTCCAATTAAGCTAGCAATTACGGCTTCTTTGTTTGGAATTCTTGCGTTTGCTTTGTTGCTTTTATGTTCTGATATTCCAATTCTCTTCTACGTAGCAGGTGTTCCATATGGACTTTGTCAGGCACTTTCGATTTCAGTGAATCAATCTGTGGCTGTTGCAAACACACCATCTCATCGATGGGGCGCAACTAATGCATTTTTCATGCTAGTTATTGATGTTGGCATGGGAATTTCGTCCGCTATTTGGGGCCTTGTAAATGACAGTTTTGGATTTAATGTCACCATTGTTTGTGTGGCAGTTTGCTTGGCTCTATCGATGCTTCTCTCGCGCGTTTGTTATTCAATGATAAAGACACAGTAGCTGAAATTGGCCAATACGCTATGCAATTGCCCAATACCCCAATACTTTGATGCCTTGATGCCCTGATGCCCGCCCTTAATACCCGCCGCTTAAGCGAATAAATCCTCGTCATATTCTGCTTGCTTGTCGGATATTTGAGATTCGGAGCTTCTTCTAGCATCTTTACGGCTTCTGTTGGGGTTAAAGAGCAAATAGGCTAAAAGGACTACAACTGCGCAAACAATAATCTGTCCCAGTATTGGTAAGGAAAATAGGGAAGCTACACCGGCAACGACTGCTCCCATTGCTATAGGAAGAAAATACTTAGTGGATACAAATTCCAAGATGATGAACACCGCAGTTAGTACAAACCAGACGATTGTTATCATGTAGCTAGACAGCAAAGTAGAACTCCATTCTGTGTTTGTTGCTGCATTTTTGACTCCAGTAAGTATAGCGAAGGCTTATATGTTGTGTTTGGATTCAAAGTAAGTGTGCACGTATTGCGCGTAGCCGTCCAACAAGCAATCATGCTAATTCTGGTTTAGTATGAAGTAAATAAAAAATATTTTGACTATAAAAAGACGTCATATTCGACTTTATATAACCGATAAAAAATAACGGTTATATAAAGTCTTTAATTATTATTTAAAGCGCATATAAAAAGAAATTTAACGAGTAATATTCTTTCAGGAATGTATCTTTCTTTAGTGATTTACATTAAATTTACACATGTTGTTCTGACAGATCCCCTTGGTCGGGGATATTTGAAGGGAGGGAGATATGGACAGGAAGGAATTCACAGTATCAGAAGTCATTGACCGGACTGGTATTTCCGGACATACTTGGGCAGTATTCGTCCTACTGGCCTTTGCAATGATTTTTGATGGCTATGATTTCATGGTTGTCAACTCCACTAACACTTATGTAGCTCCGTCGTTCTTTGCTGAAGAGATTGCCTCTGGGCAGTCGGTTTCGGCGCTCACTGGTTCGCTAACCACTTGGGGTTTGTTGGGAATGGTGCTAGGTGGTGCCGTCGGTGGCATCATGTCGGATGCACTAGGCCGCAAAAAGATGCTCACTATTGCGGTTATTTTTTACGGCGTGTTTACCCTGCCGCAGGCTTTTGCTCCCAGCTACGCAGTCTTCTGTGCTTTTAGGTTGATTGCTGGATTTGGAGTTGGTTCTTGTATACCTGTGGTAACAACGGTATTCTCCGAGAGCATGCCATCCAAGCAACGTGGAATTTTTGTTACGTTTGGAATGGCGTTCATGGTTGTTGGATGGGTTCTTGCTGGACTTATTGCCGCACCAATATGCAGCATGGAGAATTCCTTAATCCCAGGGCTAACGGATAACCAAATCATCCTTACAACTGGCGCTACCGCTAATGAAAACTGGCGTGTGTGCTACCTCATAGGTGCTATTCCGATCATATACGGAATAATCCTTGCATTTGCCATGAAGGAAACCCCGCACTGGTATGCAAACCATGGCCGAAAAGACAAGGCCTGCGAACGTTTGCATCAGATCGTACAGGCAACTGCTCACAAAGACGTTACCTACGATCCCGATCTGCTTATTGTTCCTCCAAAACCCGCCAAATCTGGTCCTGCGGTTCTATTTTCCACCAAGTTTATTGTTGCTACTTGTGCAATTTGGTCTGCCTATTTCGTCGGACAGTTCTCTGTCTATGGCATGAACGCTTGGATTCCCTCTTGGTTCCAGGGCAACGGCTTTAGTGCTGCAGATTCCGTAAACCTGCAAACTTGGAACAATGTGGCAGCTATAGCGTCTAACATGGTGGTCGGATTTGTATCGGATGCGATAGGGCGAAAGAAATGTCTCTGGACAGCCTGGGTTGCCTGTATAGTTGCGATTATTCTTTGCTCTATTTTTGTTCCAATGTTCCCAGGTGCGGAGGCTGTTAACGGTGCAGTGCTTGAGGGTGGAGCTGCTGGTAACTTCCTGCCCTGTGTCGTTTTGATGCTGATCTTCGGTTTCTGTCTAAACTATGCAATCACGGCAGTACAACCCCTGATGCCAGAATCCTATCCCACCACACTGCGCAACACTGGAACTTCTTGGTGCCAGGCCTTCGCCCGTTTTGGTGGTTCAGGATCCTCCATCGTCCTAGGTGCTGCTGCAAGTTTGGCTATCTTCCAGCATGATGTGAACGGCACAATGAGCAATAACTGGTCGATGGTTGTGCTTGTTCTCCTAATTCCGTTTGTACTTGGACTCATCTGCACATTGCTGTTCGTGAAAGATACAAGTGGAAAGTCAATGGACGAACTGCAAAGGGCCTCAGAACAAAACCCATTATCCGAGGTGGATGGAAATGTGCCATTCGTTGTGATGATTGTGGTTATTATCATTAACTTTGTTGGATGCATCGTCTGTCCGCTTACAATACCCAACTTCTCGAGCACAGTGGTGGCGCTGCCAATCATGCTTATTTCCATGGTTTTGCCCTTTGTACACTTCTTTATCTTTGGTATACGAGGACTCCAGAAAGAAAAAGCTGCTGGCGTTTAATAAAGACTTTACGAAATGGAAGCCTTACTTTTACCAATGGATAGGATGTAGCTAAAAACAAAGACAGAATCGATGTCTAATTAGGATTAGTTACAAAAAAATGGCCGGATCTTTTTGCCCAGGAGATCCGGCTTTTTTTATGAAATTTTGCATGTTAATCCTGCATCTTGATTGTGAATTATTTAAGCATTTAAGACATTTTTAGGATTTAGCATCTGCTTAATATGGCATCTATTTAAAATTGCGTGCGTGTGGTTTCAATAGGGAAGGGAGAAACGATGTCGTATTCGTCTATGTATCCGCATGTTTTGCAGCCCTTTAAAATTAGGGGACAAAGATTTCGTAACAGAATATTCTCGTCACCTACCGGTTATTTAAACATCACTCCACAAGCTCATCCAACTCTTAATACAGCGGCCTATTACGAAAGACGTGCAAAAGGAGGAGCGGCATCGGTCACTCTTGGTGAATGTGCTGTAAGCAGCGAGGCTCGCGTTGGTAATATCAGCCTTTTTATGGGAGATCCCTATTCTGTTGGAATTTACTGCCAAGTTACCGAAGCTGTTCGCAAACATGGCGCGGTGTGTTCTGCTGAGCTTACCCATTGGGGCAAATATGCTGGCTTTAACGATCCCGAAAGGCAGCTATATGGGGCTATAGAAACTTATGCCAACATGGGATCGTTTGAAGATGGCGCTCGCCATGTGCTTCCTATGAGTGCTGAGCAAATCGAATCCGTCATTCAAGACTATGCCAATGCAGCAGCCTTTGCAAAAAGTGTTGGCTTTAACATGATCATGATCCATGCTGGTCATGGCTGGTTTTTGCCTCAGTTCATGTCTCCCGATAACGATCGCAAAGATGAGTGGGGAGGCAGCTTTGAAAACAGAATGAGACTTCCTCTGGCTGTTTTAGAAACTGTACGTAAAGTAGTAGGACCCAAGTTCCCGATAGAGATAAGATTTGCTGCAACCGAGGGTTCAGAAGACGGATATGACTTTGATTATGGACTAAAGATTGCCGAGACGCTGAAGGGACATGCTGATATTCTGCATGTTTCTGCTGGGCATCATATGGATGCCTTCCCCACCATGGAGCCTTCGCTATTCTCTGAAGATACTCCAAATGTCAAATATGCCGCAGAAATCAAAAAGATTGCAGGTGACGAGTCGCTGGTAGCTGTTGTTGGTGCTATTGGCGTCCCAGAGCAAATGGAAGAGATTATTGCAAGTGGCAAGGCGGATATTGTTGAGATGGCCAGGCCTTTGCTTGCAGACCCTGATATCCCCAACAAGATGGCTGCAGGGCGTGGTGCCGATGTTCGTAAATGCCTGCGTTGCATGACATGCTTCTCAACATTGATGGCTACAAAAGAGTTTTGCTGTGCAATCAATCCAGAAGTTGGTCACGAGTACGAAACTAAGTATGCACTGCCAGCTGCAAAGAAACGTAAAGTCCTAGTTGTAGGCGGTGGACCTGCTGGAATGCAGGCAGCACTTACTTGTGCTGATAATGGTCACGATGTGATCTTGTGCGAAAAAACAGACAGGCTTGGTGGCGCTCTTCGCTGTGAACAGGATGTTCCATTCAAAAGACTGTCCATGGATTATCTAGATAGGCAAGAAGCACTTGTTAAAGCTAATCCTCAGATAGATGTACGCCTCAATGTAGAAGTAAGTCCTGATTATGCTCGTGAGGCCAATGTGGATGCAATTATTTGTGCCATAGGAGCAGAGCCGGCAATTCTTCCTATTTCTGGGATCGAAAATACTATTACAGGTGAAGATGCCTTTGCAGATATTGCAAACATAGGTCAAAACGTTGTTATTATGGGCGCTGGTCTTGTTGGCTGCGAACTTGGACTATATCTTGCTATGAATGGCAGGCATGTCGAGATTGTAGAGATGACCGATGTCATTAGTTCTGGTGGAAACTTCTTACATGTAGACTGTCTTAAGGAATACATGGACAAAGAAGATATCACTATCCACTTTTCTACAAAGGCGCTTGAGGTATCTGAGGGAAAGCTTATCTGCGAAAATTCAGAAGGAGAGCAGATTGAGTTTGCAGCCGATACCATCGTTTGTGCTACAGGAATGAAAGCTCGCGATGATGTTGCAGCAGCAATGTGGGATTGTGCTCCGGTGTTTAGACAGATAGGTGATTGCTCTGTTGCTGCTAATGTGTACAAGGCTGTAAGTGAGGCTTTTGCAGTTGCTAACGACATAGGAAGAGAAGGCTACTAAGTTCAAAGTTTGCTAGGCTTACAGCTTCTTTAAAGACGGAGTTTAAATCCCTAGAATCTTCTTAAGCTCTTGTTCTTTGGCAGCGTTGGCTAGTACCTATAGAACTTAAATCCTGGAGAACTTAAATACAGTAACTAACTGCAAAAACTGCAGGCTGTTTATAAGCAATTAGCCGGATTTCCTGTTTTAGGGATCCGGCTAATTTGCGGCTAATTTGCGTGCGTGTTGTAAATTGCTTGCACTGCTAATTGTTTGCTTTTTTACTTTTTTTGTAGCGACTTCTCGGATCATCAATTGGCCTACCTTGAGGTTTGATTATCCGTACCCGAGGGTCGTCATCTTGGATCATTTGCTGAATTTGCTCATAAGTAAAACCTTTATTCTCGAAAACCCTATTCTTAAGTCGCTGAAGTCGAGTACCAATTTCTACATCTTCACCTTCGCTAAGCCCTTTCCATTCTTCTTTGAGGCCTATCGCAATAACGCTTGCTACTGCAATTCTGAGTTTTTCGAGCTTTGGAACATGAACCTCATAGCAAAGACCTTTATTTTTGAACTCCTTTAGTTTTACATGAACTGTTCTGTGGTTATAACTGGTAAGTGTTTCCTCCACGATATGAAAGGGCGGATTGGCAAAGCTGCCATACAAATCCCAAACCATTCCCTCTATGTAGTAATGCCGCTCTATTACATAGGTATGAAGTGTGTATTCATAACGCTCATATCTAATTCGATAGCATAAAGTCCGATGATCGGGTCTAATCTCTCCAACCTCGCCACCCATACGACCAATTATTTGAACTCGATCTTTTTCGCTTTGCCAGCCCTCTTTGCTCTGGAAGCGCAAAAACAAATCACCATCTTCGTACCAAGTGTCAAAATCCTGATGGCGAGCTAGAGCATCTTTTTCAAAGTAGACCTTGTTGAATTTCAATACCCTGCTCCTAACATTTAACTTCAACAAAATACATGTTCATAATCAATAAGATGCACGCCCATAATATTAGACCAATTGTGACAGCCTAAACCAGAGCACGTACTGCCTCTAGTAACGGCGTATAGGGCTACTCAAACGAGGCATAAACGGGCTACGTAATCGAGATGGCGTTTGCAAGATTAAGCTGCATGGTGAGCTTTGTCTGAGTTTTTGGAGCTATTAGAATCTTCAGGGTATTTCGCAGATTTTTTGCGGTGTTATCGGGAGTGTCTATGGGCAGAATCTGGAATAAAAACTTCACATTGCTTTTTGTGATACAGACCTGCGACATACTCACCTACAACATGATTACTCCAATTGTGGCCACCTATGCAACACAGGCCGGAGCTTCGATAGTACAAGCAGGGGTTTTGGCCTCAGCATTCATGCTTGCAGCTGTGATTGTGAGGCCATTTAGCGGTTTTATTTCTGATCAGACTAATCGCAAGTATCTCATTTTGATAACCGTTGCAATATGCGCGATCTCGCTGTTTGCTTACGCTATCAGTCCATCACTTGCCGTCTTTGCTGTCTTTAGAATTTTTCACGGTTTTGCATATGCGGTATTTGGAACTGTTATAGCAGCTGCGGCTTATTCATTTATTCCCGAGGGACGAGAAGGCGAGGGGATGGGCTTTTTTAGTCTCTCCTACACAATTGGCTCGGCCTTAGGCCCAGGCATTGGTATCTACGTCGGGCAATATCTAGGTTTTAACAGCTTGTTTATACTTGCTGGATGCGCTTTGGTTGCTAGTTTGATTGTGGGCTTTACTCTGCCCGATATTGCTTGTCCTAATAGTGCGAGGCATAAGCCTAAAAGCATCAAGGATCTTATTATCTTTAAAGCCCTTCCCGTCATGGGAATAATGATTATCCTGTGCGCCAACTGGGGAGCTATTTCTACCTTTATAGTTCTTACAGCCGATGCGAGGGGAGTCGCTGGCATTGCAGCATTTTTTACGCTTAATGCCATCGCTTTGTTTATAACGCGACCGCCAGCTGGTAGATTTGCAGATCGACATGGTTTATCAAAGCTCTTTTATCCTGCCATTTTTATAGAGGCGCTTGCCATGGCAGCTCTTGCCTTTGCGCATCAACTTTGGGCTTTTTTGGCTATATCGGTTTTGAAAGCCATGGGGCACGGCGTTATTCATCCTGCTTTACAAGCAGAAAGCATTAAGCTCGAAAAGCCTGAGCGCAGCGGTGTAGCTACGTCAACCTTTCTTTTAGGAACTGATATTGGTTACACGCTCGGCCCAATATTTGCTGGCTTTGTTGTAGAGCAGAGTGGCTATACAGGGATGTATCTAGCCTGTGTTCCAATCACAATAATTGCAGCACTTGTCTACTTTATCTGGAAGCGACATCTCAAGACATCCCGAGAACTGTAGTGCTTGATTCAAGCACTTAATTCAATTCTTTGAATCTTTGTGTAAATCTGATCCATCGTTTAAGAAGAGCTGGTACGTAATGTTGTAGAAAGCGAGATTGATCATGGCAAAGAAACTGAGTGATTATTTAAAGATGCCATACAAGATGGAACTCATACAAGATCAAGACGAAGGAGGATATACAGTATCCTACCCAGATCTACCAGGATGTATTACGACTGGAGAAACTATTGAATCAGCGATAGCCAACGCAGAAGATGCTAAAAAGGCTTGGATTGAAGCTGCTCTAGAAGATGGAGTTTCCATCCGCGAACCTGACAGTTTGGATGATTATTCCGGGCAGTTCATGTTAAGAATCCCAAAAAGCCTTCATCGTTCTCTAGTTTGGCATTCGCGCAAAGAAGGAATCAGTATGAATCAATACTGTGTTTATCTTCTTTCAAAAAATGATTCCTTGTACTCTCATTGATATGCCTTCATTGATATGCTGATAAGTGCAATGTCTGATTCAATTCTTTGAATCTTTGTGTAGATTTCGTTTGCTATACTTTCCGAACTTGCTTGCGAAGCCGGTATAACTGCTTGATATAAGTGGGATTTTTAGAAATAAAGGACTTCTCGAACTGATAAAGGACTTCTTGTCATGATCACAATCAATGTTCTTCTTAAAGCTAAGCCCGAAAAAGAGCAAGAGTATCTTGAATACGTAGCTAATTTGGTTGAAAAGTCTCGTGCCGACGAGGGTTGTTTGTTCTATGACCACGTAAAGAGTCTTACTGCTCCTAACGTGTATATGATTATCGAAAACTGGACAGATGACGCTGCAATCGAAAAGCACAACGAGACTGAGCATCTTAAGAATTTTCTTGAGAACATCTCCGAGTATGTCACCGAGGATCCAGTTTTAAAGCTAAGCCGAGACTAGGTATATGCGCCGGGAGCTCCGGAAAGCGTTCTAATGTTCTCAGGCTGCCCCAAGTTATCGATTCGATTTCTCGAAGGCGCGTTCTCGAAGGCGCGCTAAGTATGGACGCAACTTCCTGTACTCCCACAACACTAGGGGGTGTTCCTATAGTTTTGTCAAGCGGTTTCCTTGATTAATTTTTGGCAAAAG
>CAZOMM010000009.1:31349-38200 GCA_964581165.1 uncultured Coriobacteriaceae bacterium | reverse complement strand
CGTATGATCTTTGCGTCTTCGAGAATCTTGAGGTAGCGGTCAAGCGTTTCGCGCTTGATGCGCACACCTTGTTTCGCAAGACCGTCAAGGATGTTAGTAAGGCTTGTCGTTGCACCGAAGTTATTCGTGATGTATTTTCTGACCGCCTCGAACACGGATATGTTGCGAACCTGAACCCTGCGACGGACATCCTTCTCTAAAATCTCCTCGACAACGGATGTAACGTAGGTTCGCTTATCGACAAGCGTCTCGTATTCTAGAGCCTTAGGAAAACCACCCTCCAAGATATAAGCATCGAGTTCGGCGGTAGGGTTGGGATTTACCGGCTTACCGAGAAAGGCCTTCATGTCCTCGTATTCCTTGAAGGTGAGGGTCTGCATCTCGAATTCAATATAGCGCCCGGTAAGCTTGGTCATAAGCTCGCCTGAAAGCAGGTAGCTGTTGGAGCCAGTGATGAAGATAGACCAACCACCATCGGTGCGAAAAGCGTTAACGACCTCTTCGTAGTCCTTGACGTTTTGCACCTCGTCGATAAAAAGATATTTCAAGCCTTCAGGCGCATCGGTGGAGGCACTATCAATCGCAGACTCGAGCTCATCGGCAGTCTTGACCTTTCGCATTTTTCGGCTGTCAAGGTCAAGATAGATAATGGAAGCCGAGCTGATGCCGCTTTCGACAAGCTCTTGAGCGATGGTTTGCATGAGACAGGATTTCCCGCAGCGCCTCACGCCCGTGATAACCTTTATGATTTCGTCATCATGATAAAAACCCCTGATCTTTCTGAGATAGTTTTCGCGCTTGAATAGTTTCACTTCCCACCTCTGTCTCCGTTTTGCTCTTTCGATTGTATCCAAGTTAGGGGGTATTTATAGCAGATTTCTCACTAAATACCCCCTAACTAAGAATTTGAAGAGATGAGATGAGATTCAAAGATTCAAAGAGGTACTGTCAAATATCTTGCAAGTAGTTTTCTAAAGGGGGCGTGGGTGATTTCAATCAAGCAACCCCTCCCTTCCAAAATATAAAAATGCAGTTTATAAACTGCAATCCGAACAAAATTGATTAAAATACATGTTATAAACCGCAAAACAGCAGGCTATGGAATTAGGTCGTTTGTAAACATATAGAGCGCAAAAAGCAAATTGTTTCAACAGGCACCAACAGCCACCAACGGACAGCAACGGTTAGCAACCAACTGTCGCCAACAGACGCTAACGGATATCAACGGCCACCAACAGCCACCAACCAACAGATGCCAACAGGCAAAAATAGAAAAAGCTCAAATGTACGCCACATAGATTGAAAGTACGGATAGATCAAAAGTATGGTAAGCAGGAGATTGTATGGTGCAGCAGAAGTATGTCCCAAGAAACGTTTTACTTAACGAACTCCTTAAGTATCGCGACACTCCAAATATAAAAATCATTACGGGCGTGAGACGCTGTGGAAAATCTACTCTAATGACCATGTTGGCAGACAAGCTTCTGGCCGATGGAATTCCAGAATCAAATATCTTTCATATGTGTTTTGATGATTTTGATTTGCCTCTTGATTACGACTCAAAAGCTCTGCACAGTGAGCTTAGACTTGCTGCAGATCAAATCGACCGCAACTATTCGTGGTATGTACTTTTAGATGAGATTCAAAATATAGACGACTGGGAGCTTGTGGTCAGGCGCTTAAGAGAACGCTCTAATACAGATGTGTACCTCACAGGCTCAAACGCGCGTTTGCTTTCAAGCGATTTAGCTACTCATTTAACTGGGCGATACACAGAAATCAAGGTATATCCGCTTTCGTTTTCGGAGTTTGTGGATTTTGTCCAAGCAAGTGGATCTCTTCTTACAATCGATAGTAAAGAAGCAGAGGAGCAGTCTAACTACGCCGCTGGCAATCAGGCTTTGCCAAAGCAAGGTGTTAACGATTTTCTTAACGAGTATCTCCTGTGTGGCGGAATGCCCGGACTTTTTGAGATTCGTCATCGCAATCAACATTCTTTAGCCAATGAGCTATCAGCCATATATCAATCTATTGTTTATAGAGATGTTGCCCAGAGATTTGGCATCAGAGATATTGCAGGTCTTGATCGTCTCAGTAAGTTTATTTTTACGACAGCAGGTTCGCTGTTCTCCGTGCGAAATGTTGCCAATACTCTGTCTGCCATTGGTCACAAAACAGCAGATACTACAGTCGCTAATCAGATTCACGCTTTAGAGCAGGCATTTTTGGTTTACGGGGTGGAACAAACGGGTCTTCAGGGCAAAGTAGTGCTAAGGCCCCAGAAGAAATACTATCCAGTAGACCTAGGTTTCGTTGGACTTGCCAGCGGTTTTTCTGGGCAAAATATAGGTGCTCGCTTGGAATGCGCTGTTGCACTTGAGTTAATTCGTAGGGCTTGGCAGATTAGCATTGGTGCTGCACGTTCATCCGAGATCGATTTTGTGGCAATAGATCCGCTCGGAACGAATAAGGAGTACATCCAAGTTTGTGCATATATGCGAGATGAAGAGACTAGAAAACGTGAACTTTTGCCATTAAGGCGGCTTACGGATTCGTATCCAAGAACCGTTATCACATTGGATCCCTATTCCAAAGAAGTTACTGAAGAAGGAATACAGATTATTCCAGCAACGGAGTGGTTAATGAATCGTGAGTAGCAAACACCTTTCGCATTAAGAAAACTCTTCTTTGTGTCAAACTACCGGTGATATAAAGCGAGGACTGTCCGAGTCTAGCGCGTATTGCGCGCACCCATTCAGAAGTCGTGCCTCGAGTATCGCAATCTTGGTTTAGCAAGGAGATAGGTAGATAGGTAAATAGACAGATAGAATGTCCCCGTTAAATAGATTAAATAGGTTCTGCTCCCCAAATTAAAAAGGAGACATATGGACAAAGCATCTGCAGGCAACACTAGAACATCATCTTTAGTCCCAGTGCTTGAGGTCGACACCTTTTCAAAGTCTTACAGTGGAAAAACCGTTGTAAAAAACATCAATCTTTCAGTCTATCCCGGAAATATTTTTGGCTTTATAGGCCACAATGGCGCAGGCAAGACTACGCTGATTCGCTCTATCGTAGGTGCACTTTACTTTGAGAGCGGGGATATTCGCATATGCGGACACTCCATTAAAACCGAGCCTGTCCAATGCAAGCAAGTATGCGCTTACGTTCCCGATAATCCAGACATCTATGGATATCTTAAAGGCTCTCAATACCTAGCCTACGTGGCTGACATTTTTGGTGTTAGCAAGGCTGATCGTGCCAATCGTATCGAGACTTATGCTAGCCGTCTTGGAATTCAAGACCGTTTAGAAGAGATGGTTTCGGCTTACTCGCATGGCATGAGACAAAAGCTGGTGTTGGTGAGCGCTTTTATCCACGAGCCTAGCCTGCTAGTACTTGACGAACCTTTTGTTGGGCTTGACCCCGAGGCAGCTTATGAACTTCGCGAAATGATGAGTGAATTTGCGTTGAGAGGCGGCGCTATTTTTCTATCCAGCCATATGCTCGATACAGTAGAAAAGATTTGCGATCGGGTGGCCATTATAAAAAACGGCGAGATTGTTCGTGCGGGTACAACTGAGGAGATTCGTCAAGACGAGAGTTTAGAACAGGTATTTTTGGAACTTGCGAGGGAGGGACGCAATGCCCGCAATGTCCGCAATGCCTAAGCCCAGTCTTCGCACGCTCCTTAAAATTCAGCTCTTTGGTGCTTTTGGAATCGGTAAAATCATCAATTCTCGTAGCCCTGGAGGCATAGCAAAGTTTATTGCCGCGTCAGTTGGTATCGCTTTTTTAGTACTCTTTGTTGCTGCATATGCATTTGCGATTGGATATGGATTGGTTTGGTTGGGAGCTGCCGATATCATTCCATCTCTTGTAGTTGTTGCCTGCAGCCTAACAAGTGTTATTTCCTTATTTCTTAAGGCCAACGGTTTGTTGTTTAATGCCGACAATATAGACATGACTGTTTCGATGCCTATCCCCATGTGGAAGATTGTTGTCTCGCGTATAGCGCCAATGTATGGCCTAAGTCTTGCGGTTTCCCTTGTCGTTGCTTTGCCTATGCTTGGAATCTATCTCTTTTCTATAGATGTTGGCTTATTAGGAATTCTGATAGGGATTCTTTTACTTTTGTGTCTTCCGGCAATTCCCATGGCAATTTCCTTGGCGCTTGCATTTTTGGTGGCTTGGGCAGCTTCACGAACACCATTTGCAGATAAGCTGCTTTCTGTTATTGGGCTGCTTGCTTCGGTTGCTCTTATTGTCGCTATTTTTTTCTTTCAAAGTATCGGAAGCGACAGTGATTTTGACTTACAAACAGTAGAGAGTTTTGTTGCCACTTTTCAGGCGCGGATTGCCTCAATCTGGCCACCAGCTATTTGGGCTACAGAGGCATTACAAGGAAACCTTATCTCTCTTGTTTTGTTTTTTGGAGCTTCACTTGCGACACTTGGAGCTATGGTCTTGATCCTGTCAAAGGTGCTGCTTGCTCTAAATACCCTTTTGGCTTCTGGGGCTGCTCGCAGGGACAAGAAAACCAAAGACATCAGCGTATCTGAAAGCATTTCGAAAAGTGCATCTAAGAATCGCAGCGCATTCAGTGCATTGCTCATGAGGGAATTTAAGATGTGGATTGGCATTCCAATATATTTTATGAACACAGCTGTTGGTCCCGTGCTTTGCTTAGCTGTTGGCATCTTGGCAGCTGTTGTTGGGTCAGAAGCTTTAACTAATTTAATTATCACCAGCCATGAGTTTTCTGACTTCACAAGTACTAATTCGTTTGCCGATCTTATTCCTTGGGTCTTGGGTCTTTTTTGTTCGATGACTGCATTAACATCGTGTTCAACATCGCTTGAGGGTAAGACTCGATGGATTATGCAGGCTGCTCCAGTTTCTAGTTCCACTGTAGTTGCTGCCAAAATAGTCTTTCATCTTTTGGTGATAGTTCCTTTTGCTGTGATTTCCAGTCTGATTGCCGCTATAAGTGCTGCACAAACTGTTATGGACGTGGTCTTGCTGCTGCTTATCCCAGTGGGATTTGCTACATATTCGGCTTGTTTGGGAGCTTTTCTAGACCTACGTAAACCAAAATACGAATGGGCAAGTGCTTATGAGGCAGTCAAACGTTCTGCAAATATGGCGATCGTTATTTTTTCTGGTTTGCTTTTGGTTTTTGCTGGCATTGCTGCAAGTCTTGTTTTGAGTCAGGATTGGGAGCTGATGGGATTGTTGTTTGGGATTGCCTTGCTAGCGATTTCAGCACTGTTTGCCCGCTTAGCGCTTCGCTGTTCTTTGCAAGATAGGTAAGCGTTGAGATACTCATTGAATATACTTCTGCGTTGCAGTACTATTTTCCATAGTGGAAGTATTGCTCGTTTCAGTTCGGAGTTGTAGATGATCATTAAGGATAAGGATTTGCAACAATTCTGGGATGATCCATCTTCTAATCCGCCAAAGCGAATACCTTCTGCATTAAGAAAAACTCTTTATAGAAAGCTGCAACTTCTAGAAGCTGCTTATATGATCAACGATTTGAGAGTTCCACCTGGTAATCGCTTGGAGTCTCTTAAAGGAGATCGAGCAGGACAGCACAGCATAAGAGTTAATGCTCAATGTAGACTTTGTTTTAAGTGGGAAGATGGTGAAGCTAAAGGGGTTGAGCTTTGTGACTACCATTGATGATTTTATCTCTACGCCTGGAGAAATATTGCTTGAAGAGTTTCTGATTCCGCTAGGGATTTCTCAGTACAAACTTGCCAAAGCGATTGGAAAACCACAGTCGGCAATCTCGGATATTGTGCACGGGCGACGAGTTATTACAGTAGAGATGGCATGGCTTTTTGCCAAAGCTCTTGGAACCAGTCCTGAGTTTTGGTTAAGGCTTCAAACGAACTATGAGCTTAAAACGCTCGACACCTCTAGCCTGCCTGAGGTTGTAGCCCTAGTTTAGATGCGCGTGGACTCACGTTTTTAAAAACCAGAAATGCGAAGTTCAACAAAGTCACAGATTGTCTCGATGTCGTCTAGGGCAAAGCAGGGAAGTTCTTTTGAGTGAGCAATTATTCGAATCTGCTCTATATCTGTAGCTACTGCTACTGTGTCTGGGGAGTTTAAAAATCCCGGGCGTTCCCAAGCGTTTTCATCTGCGGGGTTAGCAGCTCTAAAGATATCGATTGCGGGAGCGCCTGCATGTCTGAAACCCTCGATTATTACGATATCCACATCGTTCATGCGCTCCAGTATCTCAGGAAAATCCAGCTCTGTATCCAAGCGCTTGATCTCGGCCATTTTATCGGGAGAAGCGATGATTGTATGTACGGCACCTGCTTGGGTATGCCTCCAAGAATCCTTGCCCGGGATATCTATGTCAAAACCCTTAAAACCATGATGCTTTACCGAGCCTACAGTATGTCCGCGAGAGCAAAGACAAGCTATTAGCTTTTCTGCAAGAGTGGTTTTGCCCGAACCGCTCTTTCCGATAAGTGCTACTGCATTAGGCATTATGCTGAACCCTTCGTTGTGCCGCGTGCCCGTATCTTTCTTTTTAGTTGCCCCATGTTAAAGCACTCTTGACATGTTATAAAGCCAAGCGAGGACTGCCCGAGTCTAGGCCGAGTCCAGCGCGGCTTCTGCGCACCCTCACGTATTGCGCACACCATCCCTATAAATTGTCGCTCGACCGTTTGCCGCCCTAACTGCTCGACACTCAACGCAGCCTTCAAACGTCTAACGTGGAGTTTGGTCCATAGCCCGAGTTTAAACATAAAACACCCCGACAGACACATGGCCCATCGGGGTGTTTTGCCTTTGGGGTGCTTAGAAATTATGCTCCAGCTCCCGGGCTT
>CAZOMM010000009.1:22420-31249 GCA_964581165.1 uncultured Coriobacteriaceae bacterium | reverse complement strand
ATCGGGGTGTTTTGCCTTTGGGGTGCTTAGAAATTATGCTCCAGCTCCCGGGCTTGCAGCATCGTAGCGCTGCATAACCTTTTTCTTGTAGTAGAAGACAAAGGCGATTGCGCATACCAAACCAATGGCACCAAAAACGCCCGTGATAATATTCACCGATTGCCAAGTTCCAAAGAATGCTCGGACACCTGCTGTGAGTGCTGTGGCAAGCGATCCAGAAATCATAGCGATAATGTTAACAACTCCGATTCCTCCGGATAGCTCATCTGCGTTATCACAGATTTCGGGCATCACGCAGTAAAGGACGGGGCCTACCAGTTGCGATGTCACACCATAAACAAGCAGGAACGCAACTTCTGTGCCCGAGCAGTTAAACATCCAGAATCCGGTGATAATAATCAGAATCTCAAAAATTAGCAGCCAAACGGCCCTTTGCTTGGTTGGTATCTTATTTAGGACGAAGCCATAGACAACGCAGACCACAAGCATTACGTAGGTGGTGATACTAGTAAGCGTGTTTGCATAAGCTAGATCTAATCCACCACCACCAACGTCAACAGAGTCGGAAAGATAGGTGGGGAAGTAGTTTCCAAATGCAGCAGACAAAAAGCCAACTACCAAGAAAATAAGAACTAGCATCCATACGCCAGGCTTCTTGATTCCTTGAACAATTCCAGATTTTTGTTTTCCACCTTTAGGGCTAGCTTCTTCAACTCTGGTCTCAATAAAGTAATGTTCTGCAGGGGGCATCTTTACAAAGAGAGCAATCAGCAAAAGAGCAATTGCCATAAGAATTACTATTAGCCACCAAACATTTAAAAAGGCTGTGGCTGAGTTGGGAGTTAGCTCTAGCAAGCCATTTGTGCTTACTAAAACCAACAGCATCGCAAGAGAAATCCAAACAGTTCCAATTGCGTTGGGTAGTCCGCGTTTGGCGGGAGGGAACCAAGCCGTAATTAGCATTGGAGACGCTACCGAGAAGCAACCGTAAACTAAAACACCAATGACACCGACCCAATAAAACAGCGCAAAGGAAACGCCTGCGTAACCCAGAAAGATTTGAAGAACCATTCCGGCAATGCCGATAATATAGGACAGTATCAGCAATCTTCTGGGGCCCAGCTTTGCAAGGATTACTCCAGATGGAATCGATCCCACAATGCAGAACAGTCCAACTGCACCTGCAATGGTTCCATAGACTCCAATGTCTATATTGAAGTATTCCAGCATGAGTGGAATAACGCTCATCTGTTTATACGCGGACATGCCAAATGCCATGAACGAGTAAATGATGATGATCGTTATCAGCCATGCTCTACCTCTATTAAAGGTAGGTGTAGTAGTGGCCATAGACTTTCCTCCTCACTTTGTATTGCAAACCGCCAACATCACATAAAAGTTTAGAACTTCTAAATGCCTTCAAACTTAGATAAGCTAAAACTAGCTAGCCGTCTGAAGGATTTACATGCTTTAGTTAATTTTTAGCCGTAATTCTTTTTAAAAGTTGGCTAACTTTTAAGAATCCGATAGCTAATGAGGATCGGGTAACTAATGGGAGCCGGATAACTAATGCGAGCTGGATAGCTACTAAGAGTTGGACAACAATCAAGCCAGTCAAGCCAACAATCAAGAACCGTACGACTATTAAATTCTGGCTTAGTGCAGCCAAGTTTTAAGGCATTAAGCTCTGCTATAATTCCGCTTTGTCGCAGTAAAGCTGTGGAGTGAAGTTCGAAGAGAATAGGACACAGGGGGTGTGTTCAAATGTTGAAAAGAAGGTTTGGGGTTTTTGCACTATGCGTGGCGTTGGGTCTTTCGGCATTTGCCTTTGTGGGGTGCTCGTCGAGTGATTCCACTGACGATAGCACCGGAGAAGAAGCTTCTGCTACCGACGATGCAAGTACTGCAGGTGGCGATAATGTTCTAACTGTTGGTTTTGACCAAAACTTTCCTCCCTATGGATATGTTGGTGACGATGGCGAGTACACCGGCTTTGACCTAGATCTTGCAGCCGAGGTTGCTGCACGTAACGGCTGGGAGGTCGAGTATCTTCCCATTAACTGGGATGCTAAAGACATGGAGCTAGAGAGTGGCACCATCGATTGTATCTGGAATGGCTTTACCATTGAGGGTCGCGAGGGCGACTATGAGTTCACAGATGCATATATGGACAACACTCAGGTAATTGTAGTAAGGGCTGATTCTGGTATTGAGACTCTAGCCGATCTTGCCGGTAAGACCGTTACTGCACAGGCTGATTCTGCTGCTTTGAATCTGCTTGAGGAGGGCGGCGACCAATACGAACTTGCTCAGACCTTTGCTTCGCTGCAAACCCAGCCCGACTACCAAACAGCTTTTATGGATCTTGAGGCTGGCGGAACAGACGCAATCGCAATGGATTTGTCGGTAGCCAATTATCAGATCTCCGGCCGTGAGAGCGAGTTTACCATTTTGACCGACGAGCCTCTTAACTCCGAGCACTATGGCGTTGGATTTAAGCTTGGCAACACTGGCCTGCGTGATATCGTCCAGGCCACCTTGGAAGAAATGGTTGCCGATGGAACTGTTGAGAGCATTTGTGAGAAGTACGAAGATCAAGGCATCAGCTACGACATGTGGGTTTTGGGCATCTAGGCACTTTAGTGTTTTGTCTTAGGGTATAGGCCTTGCTCAGGCCTTGCTCAGCAACACGCTTTGCTGACACTTTACTGAGCTAGGATTGACATAGAGTTAAAGAGTCCAGCGTGTAGTGTGTGCGTCCGGTATTACGTGCACCCGTTCAGTAATCGTGTCAACGCTGCTCATGTCAGCGCTGCTTTAATGCAAGGTAACAACATAGGTTTAAAAGGATTCTGCGGCCCGTGAATTTGCCAAGGCAGATTTTGGGTCGCAGGTTCATGTTTGGGCAATTAAATGTGTAAGCTGTGCAAGCAAGTAATTCATAAGCAAGGGCTTTAGTAAGGGCTTTAGGTAAAGACTTTAAGCAGAGACTTGGGGGCAGTGTGAGTTTTTGGACGATAATGTCAAGTCTAGGAGAGGGATTTCTAGTAACTCTCCAGATCTTTTTCCTAACTCTTTTAGGGGCTTTGCCCTTAGGTCTTTTGATTGCTCTGCTCAGAATGAACAAGCTGGGCATTTGGATTTTTGGTCGCAAGATCTGCCCAATTTCTTTAATTGTTCAGTTTTACATTTCTATCATGCGCGGCACTCCATTGATGCTTCAGCTTTTTGTGATCTATTTTTGCCCCTATTACATATTTGGGATCAGTCTGTCTGAGGGCTGGCGCTTTGGTGCCACAATTGTGGCCTTCATTCTCAACTATGCAGCCTATTTTGCAGAGATTTATCGCAGTGGAATCGAAAGTATTCCAAGAGGACAATTCGAGGCTGCACAGGTTTTGGGATACACAAGGATTCAAGCCTTTTTTAAGATCATATTCCCACAGGTGGTCAAAAGGATTTTGCCACCCATTACCAATGAGGTAATCACTCTTGTTAAAGACACCTCGCTGGCCTTTGCCATAGGTTGTGCCGAGATGTTTACCGAGGCCCGTGCGATCGTTGCGGCTACAAGGCAGATGTGGGCCTTCCTTGCAGCGGGAATTATGTACTACATCTTCAATTTGATTGTTGCATTTGTGATGAATCGTTTTGAGAAAAAGCTGTCCTATTATCACGAATAGCCCTAAGGATGCATAGAAGCATGAGGATTTGGGAGTAAGACATGTCTGTTGTTAGTTTGCAGCATGTGCACAAAAGTTTTGGTGATACTAAGGTTCTAAAAGATATCTCGCTTGAAGTTAGTGAAGGTGAGGTAGTCGCCATTATTGGTGCCTCCGGTGGCGGAAAATCAACTTTGCTTAGATGTGCAACTTTGCTTGAGACCTTTGAGCGAGGCAGCCTTGCATACGGCGATTTGCTTGTTGCTCAAAATGACGCATCGGGTAAAGCGGCTTATGGATCTAAGCAGCTTCTGAGGCAGGCTAGATCGCGTTTTGGCTTAGTGTTTCAGAGTTTTAATCTCTTTCCGCACTACACAGTCATCAAAAATATTATCGATGCTCCTCTTAAAGTTCAGCGTCGCCAGGAAGCTGAGGTAATGGAACAGGCTCGCTTGCTCATTACCAAGATGGGCTTGGAGGGCAAAGAGGATATGGTTCCCTGTGAGTTATCTGGAGGACAGCAGCAGCGCGTGGCAATTGCTAGAGCTCTTTGTATGAATCCAAGCGTTCTTTTTTTTGATGAACCCACTAGTGCACTTGATCCGCTTCTAACACGCGAGGTTTTAAAGGTCATCCGCGATCTGGCTGAAGAGCATATGACGATGGTGATTGTGACTCATGAGATGAACTTTGCTCGCGAAGTATCAGACAGAGTTGTCTTTATATCCGATGGACATATTGTTGAAGAGGGAAGTCCAGATCAGATCATAGAAAATCCCCAGCATCCAGAAACCAGGGCTTTTCTTTCTAAAGTCTCAATTTGATCCAAAGCCCTAGGCTTTGTAAACTATCTGGATTCGTAGGTACCATGTAGCCAAAACATACAAATCGATTGGATCGGAGTTTTTTCTTTTGGGTGGTAAACATCTTAGAGATAATGTAGGTGGCTCTAGCAAGAGTTCTGGCATTGATCATAACGAGCCAAACTCACCGAGCCATAGCGAGCCAGATTTTCCAAGCTATAACGAGCTAGGCTCATCAGGTCATAACGAGCCAGACTCACCAGGCATGACAGACTTTTCGGATAGTAGTCCAACCTCAAATTATGTTTTTGGCTCAAGCCAGCAGGTTTATGTTAGGCGTCGTAAAAAACGCCACCGTCATCGTGCTCGACGAATCATTCTGGCAATTCTCTTAGCTATTGTTCTTATTCTTGCAGTCTGTGGTTTTGTGTTCTACAGATCAGTTGCGTCTGTGATGGATGCTGCAAGTCAAACAATGTCACTTGCTACTCAGATGCAAAACAGAATTGCAGACGGTGATATGGAGGGATTGGCCTCGGATATTGTTGCGCTCGATGAGCAAACTTCCTCAATTCGTGAAGAACTTGAGAGTCCGCTGTGGTCTATTGCCAGCCTCATTCCGGTTTATGGCTCAGATGTTTCGGCTGCTAAGGTTGTAGTTACGGCAATCGATGATCTTGTTGGCGAAGCTTTGCTCCCCATGGCCGAGGATCTAACTAGCATCTCCTTTGAAAATCTGATCTCTGATGGAAAGATAGATGTGGATTCAATCACCCGGCTGCTAGATGATTTAGTGGCTGCAGAGCCTGTGATATCTGAGGCCAATGAGTCAATCCAAGCGATTGGTGATACTCATATTTCTCGTGTTACCTCGATTGTTGAAACTGCCAAGTCGGGTATGTCTTTGGCTGCAGAGGCAGCTGAATGGGCTAGCAGCTTTGCCTCGGTTCTGCCGGATATGCTAGGAGCCGATGGCCAAGAAAAGACCTATCTAATTGTGGCGATGAACAATTCCGAGATTCGTGCAGCAGGTGGATTTAGCGGAGCCGAAGGAACTCTCACAATTAGTAATGGTCAGATTGATCTTGGTGAATTTGAGTCAGTCATGTGGCTTTATGATGGCAGAACAGTTCCGGTTACCGATGAAGAAAGCTATCTGTTTATGGGTGGTCTTTTTAACGGGGATGCCATGGAGCTTACTTCTGGAGATGCCCTATACAATCCTGATTTTCCTCATAGCGCAAGCAGGATTGCAGAATTTTGGACAGCATTATATGGGGATTCAATAGATGGAGTGATAGCTCTAGATCCGGTGTTTTTGCAGAGTTTGCTGGCAATTTGTGGTGAGATTACATCGCTTGATGGAACTGTTATCACTAGCGAAAATGCAGCTCAGTATTTGCTGAGCGAAATCTATTGGCTCCACTCTAGTGGTGATGATCAAGATGAAATCTTTGCCGATGTAGCCACTAAGGCCTTTGATAAGGTTATTGATAGTTTTGGAGCATCGACACTTGTTTCTTATTTTGAGGCTTTTTCTCAGGGTATAGAAGAAAATCGTCTGCTCGCTTGGATGGAAGACGATCAAGCACAGGCTGCTATGGAACAGATTGGATGCTCGGGCGCTATTTCTACCGACACATCCACTGCCGAGACTGGTGTGTATGTTGGCAACTATAGTTTTTCTAAGCTCGATTGGTATTTAGATCTTGATGTTACTGTGGGTGAGCAGACCACCAACTCCGATGGATCATCGTCGTATAGCATGCAGGTAACACTTACCAACACCATTGATCCTGATGAAGAAGACGAGCTGCCTGCATATGTGACCGCAAACAACGCCGTGGCTTATAGTCCGGGAGATGAATTGCTGAGGCTCCATTTATATGCGCCTGCTGGAGGCTCAGTGAGCGATGTGAATATTTCTAGTGAGAATGAGTTTTTACTTCAGGAAGGTAGCTATAACGGAATTCAGGTGTCCTTTGCCGACGTACATCTGGTTCCAGGCCAAACGGTGACTGTTAGCTACACAGTCACAACTTCGGTTGAGGCTGGATCGGTTCCACTTTCGGTGAGGGTAACTCCAACTGGCCAAGAATTTTAGAGCTATAAATCCACGCTCGATCGTGCGGTGTTCGAGCGTGGACTCCAGAGCAGCTAGTGCGGCTGGTGCAATATCTGTACATTCCCGCATACTACGCGCAGCCATCCAGCAATCGCGTCAATTCTGCCTTAACATAGCGTAGGCTGATAAGTGTCTTATAAACTAGACGCAGATATTGCTTTGGAGGGAGGCACCCATGAGTTCTTGGGTTCGATTTTGCATAAACTGCGGATCAGAAATCGTTTCGGAAGATATTTTTTGCTCCAATTGCGGATTTAGAGTAGCTGCTTCTGACGAAAGCGGAGAACCCAAAACAGGGACAGTAGACTTGTCTAGTTTGGAAACTTTTGTTAATCCTCCTGTATCCTCTCCTGCATCTGATACTTATTACAAGCCTGGACTCGATGCTTTCGACAAAAGTCAGCAGACCCCTACTCAGCAAATACCTACATACAACGACTCATACAACAATCCATACAATGATCAGACCGTTCAAATGCCCAATATCGACAATGCTTATGGGCAAAGTTACGGTCGTACCCCTTATTCAAATGCCTCTACAGCTGGCTATGGAACAGCTGGGCAAACAACTTGGGCTCCGGCTAAAGCAAAACGTCAATCTTCTTTTTATGTGATGATTGCCATCATAGTAGCTGCTGTTGCTGTGGTGGCGGTGATAGTTATGCTCTGGGTGATTCCCAGTCTTACTAACAGTAATTCAACAAATATTTCTGAAGAGGATTCCTCGAGTACTGTTTCTCAGCCAGATTATTCATCGAGCGATTCTGGCTCCAGCTCCAATTCTGGTTCTACTAACTCAAACGAAAACTATGCCTTTTACTACGAAGACTCCAGTGGAGTTACGCAGTATGGAGATGAGCAAGAGCTGTACGAGATGTTGCTGGAGTATTACGACAAATTAGATGATTACGATCAGGAAATTGCCACTGCTGCAACTAACTTTAATAACAACTACACCAAAGAGTCCTACAGTGAGCGCCAAGGATACGCCAACACAGTGTCAGATCTGCTGGATCGTATCGAGGACGATTATGACTTTCTTTCTACTGTTACTCCAAATGCATCCAGCTCCAATTACGATTCGTACAGCAATATCCTCCAGTGCTATTACGACTGTGTGAATAGAACAGACGTGATAGACCAGTCTTGGAGCAGGAGCTTGCAATATTCCAATCCTGCCGATCATGTGGATTACATCATCGAGCCACTTACATCAAGCAATGATGGCGATGGCAACATATACAAGCAGGAGTTTGATGAGCTGTATCCCAACTGTGCTCCGGTAAGTCCCTAGCAATCCTCTGGTGATTGGTCTTCTGGCGATTTTGTGTTGTATGTCTTTGTATTAAAGTTACAAAGAGCTTGGCTAAGAGCTTGCTAGGCATAAGGCATAGTTTTAGCTGGTTTTAGCTGGGTGTAAGGTTTAGGCATTGAGCATCTCGGCAATATTAGGTTTAGAAAGGATTTTGAGATGGGATTTTTGGACAATCTAGAATCCATTGCCAATAGGGCTACATCTTCTGTAGAAAGAACTGGACGGAAAGCTCAATTAAATATCAGGTTGGGCGATGTCAATAAGCGCAGAACTGACCTTTTAGCACAGCTCGGTGCCAGTCTGTATAACGTAGTTAAGGATATGCCAGAGTTTAGGTTGGGTAGAGAAGCGATTTTTGATGCTATTGCCGCGCTGGACGCAGAGAGAGTTCAGTTGGAGCAGCAGATCTCTGCTGTAGAAGGAGAGTCTGAGGCTGCTAGGGCTGCGGCTGTTAAATACAATTGCACTGCCTGCGGAGCTGTTGTGCAGGGTGGAGATATGTTTTGTTCTGTGTGCGGAAAGTCCGTGGCAGAGATTGTTGCGGAGATTAATGCTCAAATGGCAGCTGCCCAGCAAGCTTATACACAGCAGACACAGCAGGCTTACCAGGCCACTCAGGCAACCCAGCATGCGGCTGCGGCTTCGGGTGGCCAGACATCAGCGCAAGCGCCCGCAGCGCAAACATCAAGTCCCGCAACTGATGCTGCTAGCGCTGAATCTGCAAAGGAGCCTAATTCTGTAGCCGGAGATGATGCAGCAGCTCAGTCTAGTAAGTGTCCAAAATGCAGTCACGATATTTTGCCTACAGACAAGTTTTGCTTTAACTGTGGACAGCAGCTTGGCTAGTTAGTTTGCCGCTTGCTTAGTGTATTTAGGCTTGCGTATTTGGCCTTGTGTATTTGATCTCGGGCACTTGATCTTGTG
>CAZOMM010000009.1:19535-22320 GCA_964581165.1 uncultured Coriobacteriaceae bacterium | reverse complement strand
CCTAAAACCAATTTGAGGAAACAAATAATAGTGAGGAGCATTTAATGAGGAGCATTTCTGAGTGTGAGCAGATGCATAGACTCTGGATTGAGCGAGCAGATGCTTCGCTATCTGAAGAGCTGGCTGGCATGCTTGGCAACAGTTCTGCTATCGAGGATGCTTTTTATCAAGACTTGGAATTTGGGACAGCCGGACTCAGAGGGATTATTGGTGCTGGATCAAATCGTATGAATATACACACAGTCAGCAGGGCCACACAAGGTCTTGCTGATTATCTTAATGAAGCTCGTCCAGTAAATCCTCTTAATTTGGATCTGAGTGCTCAAGCTCCAAAAGATCGTCCAGCTCCCACTGTTGCAATTTGTAGAGACAGTCGCCATATGGGAGAGGAATTTGTCAAAGTTGCAGCCGAGGTTCTTGCTGCAAATGGCATACAGTGCTTTATCTATCCTAGAGTTGAACCAACGCCGGCACTGTCTTTTGCCGTTCGAGAACTGGGCTGTTCGGCTGGGATTAATATAACGGCAAGCCATAATCCAGCTCAGTACAACGGTTACAAGGCCTATGGTCCAGATGGCTGCCAGATTACTTCTGAGGCTGCTAAGAGCATCCAAGATTCCATCGAAAGCGTAGACATCTTTGATGGTGTAAGGCGCATGGGTTTTGACGAGGCTTTAAATTGCGGTCTTGTGAACTGGATGGAAGATGAGGTTCTCGATAGCTTTATAGATGCTGTTGCTGCTCAGTCTTTAGAGGATTTGCCTGGCGCTGGCGAGACTGCTGCCGATGGCAGTAAAGCCGGCGCTAGTAGTAAAGCCGGCGCTGCCGAGATCGACGATGCCGATAAGACTGGCGGTAGCAAGGTCGGCGACGCTAGCAAAACTGACGCTAGCAAAACTTCGCTATCGCTTGTATATACTCCGCTAAATGGCGTTGGCTTGGAGTGCATGAGCAAGATTTTGGATCGCATAGGCATCGAGGATGTAAGTGTTGTATCCGAGCAGGCTCAGCCCAATGGTGATTTTGAGACCTGTCCTTATCCCAATCCAGAGTTTAAAGAAGCCCTAGAGCTAGGTCTTAAGCTTTGTGAAAGCGCGAGGCCGGATTTGCTTTTAGCCAGCGATCCCGATGCCGATAGAGTTGGTGTTGCAGTTTTGCATGATGGTGAGTATCAGCTTATTTCTGGCAATGAAATGGCTGTGCTTATGCTCGACTACATCTGCAATATGCGCCAAGCAAAGGGCGAAGACCTCTCTAACAGTGTTGTTGTTAGCACTATAGTTTCCACCGCGATGGTAGATGCTTTGGCTGCAAACTACGGTTTTGAGCTGCGACGCACCCTCACGGGTTTTAAGTACATAGGCGAGCAGATTTTAATGCTTGAGCTGGCGGATCAAGCTAATCGCTTTATCTTTGGCTTTGAGGAGAGCTATGGTTATATGACAGGCTCTCATGTGCGAGACAAGGATGCTATCAATGCCGGAATGATCATCTGCCAGATGGCTCGCTGGCACAAGTCGCATGGTCGCGATTTGATTCAGGCCCTAGAGGAGCTATACAAGCAATATGCCTATTATGCCAACCGCACTATTAATGTTTCTTATCCAGGATCCGAGGGCGCACAGCGCATGTCGGACATCATGGCTTCACTTAAAACTGCTCCACCTGTAGAAATTGCTGGAAAGAAGATTGCCTCTGTAATCGATTACTCTGCTGCTGTGGAAATGCCGAGGATAAACGGATCGGCCGAAGAGATTCAGTTGCTGCCTAGTGCCAATGTGATTGAAATGAATATCTCGGACGGGGTAAAGGTTTTGATACGTCCTAGCGGAACAGAACCAAAGATCAAGGGCTATCTTTTTGCCAAGGCTGACGATGCTGCTAAAGCTCAGCAAATGCTTGATGTCCTAGAGACTGCTACTAGGCAGATCTTGGAATAGGTTTTGGGCTGCGATTAAAGTGGCTCTTCAGTTTGCTCTAGCCGATGGGGACACTTTGTCTTGCAGGCTTTGTGCTGCAATCAAAGCAGCCCTTCGGCTTATTGTTGCTGCCCCAGATGCTCCAGCGTCTATAAAGGCCGAGATGGTTCCGATAAGTTTTGGCCAATCTCGATCGCTAACACCAAGCGTCTGCCACGATAGAAAGCAGCCGCTCATCTGAAATACAAAAAGCGCATAAGCCTGTTGAAAATCCAGTCCAGAATCCATCAGGGTTCCAATCAGGGGGCTTTTGCGCATCAAGTTACGATTGGCCAGTAATGTTTCTATAAATCTGGACTCTTTAATGACAGCTGCATATTTACCAGGATTTGCCAAAAAATCGCAAAATCTCATACATTCTGCCGAGACCTTTGATCCCACCAACTTCGGTTTTGGCTTTCCAAACAATCCTGCTTTTGAAGTCTTGATATCTCCATTCAATTGTTTTGAATCTTTTTGTGATAGGTGTCCTGTAGTTTGCTTTGCGTTGGAGTGGCCGTTCTCGGATTTTTCAGATAAAAGATCGGCAATGTCTGACACTATCTCCTCATAGACTTCAATGGGGCTTTGGTAGTGAGCATAAAAGGTGCTTCTGCTTACGTTGGCTAGCTTTGAGATCTCGGTGACGCTCGTATTGTCGAGTCTTTTGTATTCCAGGATCTCCAAAAGTGCTCTTTTAATGTCGATTTTGCTTCTATTTAGGCGACCCATGTTAATGAGTACCTCCTCATGTGTTAACGAGTGCCTTCTAATGTTTCGCTTATTTTCTTTATGTTAAACGAGAATTGACACGACTTTTGGGAGGG
>CAZOMM010000009.1:2630-19435 GCA_964581165.1 uncultured Coriobacteriaceae bacterium | reverse complement strand
GGATTGAGTTTTATATATGGGCTGATAACATGTGCGACGCGACAGACGAAAAATAGCGGGGCACGCGGAAAACAGCGCGGGAGAGGATCGGATAGTCAGATGACAGGAGAGATTAGCTTTGACATGCTGGAGATGAGCCAGCAACTTAAAGCAGACATGCAAATGGCATTCGAACGCTCTCCCTATCCGATATCCCAGATGGCTCCAGGTAGGGTTATCCAGCTCGATAGATCGTTGCCGCTAATCTGCACTCCAAAAGGAAATATTCGTGCAGAACATTCAGCCTCGCTTATTAAAGGATCCGATTCTTTATCGAGTATCGGAGATTGGGTGGCGGTGGGATTTCCGCCAGATCACCCAAATGCTGTCATATGTTCTGTGCTCCCAAGAAAAACTGTGCTCAGCAGACCCAGTGGAGGCCGAAGGTCTTCGGGTCAGGTGCTTGCTGCCAACATAGACTTGGTAATTGTTGTTTCTCCCGCTTTAAATGTAGAGAAATCTCTTGCTCATCTCGAAAGAGAATTGGCGCTTGCTCTTCAAAGTGGAGCTGAGGCTGCCATTGTTTTGAGCAAGGCCGATCTTTGCGAGGATTTAGACGCTGCTTTTGTGGCAGCAAAGTCGGTTAGTGCAGGCTATCCAGTTGTTTTGGAATCGTCTGTAGATAATAGCGGTGTAGCTGAGGTTGAAGATCTGATAAAACCAGGCAGCTGTGCTGTGATGTTGGGCAAATCTGGGGTAGGAAAGTCGAGCCTAGCAAATGCGATACTTGGGCGCGAGGAACAAAAAGTTCGCGAGGTTAGAGAATCCGACAACAAGGGCAGGCATACCACTATCGCTCGCAAGATGTTGCCTTTGCCATCTGGTGGCTTTTTGATTGATGCTCCAGGTCTAAGATCTTTTTTGTTGCTCGATTCGGCCCAAGGAGTTCTTAGGGCATTTCCAGAGATTTCAAATCTTTCTGAGCAATGTAGATTTTCTGACTGTGCTCATGTGGCAGAACCCGGCTGTGCGGTGCGTGAGGCTGTTGAGGCGGGCGAGATTAAATCTAGGCGCTACTCCTCTTTTCTTGAGATTATGGACGAGGTTAAGGGCTTGAGTTCTAGAAGATAGCTAATCTGGGCTTGCAGTGTCGACTTGCAATGTCGGCTTGTAATGTCGGCTTGTAATGTCGGTTCGTTTTGATTCGTGGGTCTGACTCGTTCTCGGCGCGTCCTTGGCTTGTGGATCTGACTCGTTCTCGGCGCGTCCTTGATTCGTTCTCGATTTGGACACATTCATGGATTTTAAAGGATTCGTCCTTGATGGCAGCTTCGTCAGTGGGATACTATATTTGCGGTGGTTTTAAGCAAGAAAACACAATATATTGTAGTGAACTTGCTAAACACGAAAAACTCAATTCTCGAATTGCCTATTATGGGGGTACTTGAGAATGGGGCAGTTGAGAATATTTATGAAGACTCACTGAGAGGAATGCGAGATGCTAGAAATGGATGTCAGGGGGACTAGTTTCTCACCCCTGATTGACTCAATTATCAAAAGAGATGGTCGTAAGGTACCATTCAACGAAACAAAAATCACAGACGCAATAGACAAGGCATTTATCGCATCTGGCAATCTTGATGGGCGTACTACTGCAGAGCAGCTCGCCGCCCAGGTTGTAGCCAAGATAGCTAATGGGGCAATCGAGGGAATTCCTACAGTCGAGGGAATCCAGGATCTTGTAGAAGAAGTTCTTATCGAAAATGGCTTTGTGCAGACCGCAAAGCGCTATATCCGATATCGCGATGAGCGCAGCCGCATTCGAGAATCCAACACGAGTCTTATGAGGACTTTGGACGAGATTAGTTCTTCGGATGCATCGGATTCTAATATCAAGAGAGAGAACGCCAATATCGATGCTGATACTGCCATGGGTACAATGCTCAAGTATGGCAGCGAGTCGGCCAAAAAGTACTACGAAGTAAAGGTTCTTGCTCCCGAGTTTTCAAAGGCCCATCGCGACGGCGACATCCATATTCACGATCTCGACTTCTACACACTAACCACTACTTGCACTCAAATTGACATTGTTAAGCTTTTCTCTGGAGGCTTTTCTACCGGACACGGTGTGCTGCGTGAGCCAAACGACATCAGCAGCTACTCAGCTTTGGCTTGTATTGCCATTCAGTCAAATCAAAACGATCAGCATGGTGGTCAGTCGATCTGCAATTTTGATTACGGTATGGCAATTGGTGTGCGCAAGACCTTTAAGAAGATGTACAGAAAAAATCTTGCAATGGCATTTGATCTTTTGGCTGGTCTGAGTGATGCTCAAAAGATCGTTACAGAAATTGTGGAGAAGGCTTGCGAGCAGAGTAACTTAATTCCAGAGCTTGATATGAAGCAGGCTTATGTTGAGGTTGAGCAGCAGATTCTTTCTGATGAACTTGGATACGATGCAGATCTGATCGATAAGGCTCAAAGCTATGCGCTAAGGCAAGCAGAGGTCGATACCGATAGGGCAAGCTATCAAGCAATGGAGGCTTTTATTCACAATTTGAATACGATGCATTCCCGCGCTGGTGCTCAGACTCCCTTTTCTTCGATCAACTACGGAATGGACACCTCTCCCGAGGGTCGTATGGTTATGCGCAATATCCTCTTGGCCACCGAGGCTGGACTTGGACATGGCGAGACACCGATCTTTCCAATCCAGATATTTAGGGTCAAAGATGGCATTAACTATAATCCCGGCGATCCAAATTACGATCTGTTTAAGCTTGCTTGTGAGTGCTCCGCCAAAAGGCTTTTCCCCAATTTCTCATTCCAGGATGCACCCTTTAACCTGCAGTACTACAAGGGCACTCCCGAGACTGAGATTGCTTACATGGGATGTCGCACTAGGGTTATGGGAAATTCGCATGACAAAACCAAGGAGATTACACCAGGTAGGGGCAATCTATCCTTTACCTCTATCAATCTTGTAAGGCTAGGCATTAGAAGCAGGGGAGATATCGAGCTGTTTTTTGAGCTGCTCGATTCCAAGCTGGATTTTGTTTGTCGACAGCTGCTTGAGCGTTTTGAGATTCAATGCAGCAAGAAGGTTTACAATGCGCCGTTTTTGATGGGGCAGGGTGTGTGGATCGATTCTGACAAGCTTGCTTGGGACGAAGAGCAGCGAGAGGTGCTCAAAAACGGTACTTTGTCGGTTGGTTTTATTGGTCTTGCCGAGACCTTGATTGCACTTATTGGTGAGCATCATGGTCAGTCGGAGCGTGCGCAGAATCTTGGCTTGGAGATTGTTGGCTATATGCGCGATTACGTAGACAAGCTCTCTAAAAGAACGGGACTTAACTTTACTTTGCTAGCAACTCCTGCAGAGGGTTTGTCGGGGCGCTTTGTGCACATCGATCGTGAGCGATACGGCTCTATCCCAGGGATTACCGATCGCGAGTATTACACAAACAGCTTTCATGTGCCCGTGTACCACGACATTTCGGCTTTTGACAAGATTACTATTGAGGCACCGTATCATGCTCTTACTAACGCTGGTCATATTAGCTATATAGAGCTAGATGGCGATCCTCTGGATAATCTTGAGGCCTTCGAGACCGTGATCCGACATATGCACGACTGTGGGATTGGTTATGGATCGATCAATCATCCTGTGGATCGAGACCCTGTTTGTGGATATAACGGCATCATCGGAGATGTTTGTCCAAGGTGCGGACGCCACGAAGGCGAGGGGGGTCCAGGCTTTGAGAGGATTCGTCGCATAACTGGCTATCTTGTGGGAACGCTTGAGCGCTTTAACGACGGAAAGCGTGCAGAAGAGCAGGATCGCGTTAAGCATGACATCTAAGGAAACAGTGATCGATTCATTCCGTCCGTCTTCGGCTCGTGTAGTGCCTCTGCACGTTCAGGCCCATCGGCGCAGCTTACTGTACCGCCTACTTCGCCTTCGCGCGCAGGGACTGCGGCACAGACTGGAGTGACACAGGCTGGTGTGGTATAGGCCGCCTGGTTCGGGCCTAGTGCGGTATAGGCTGGATTCCAACGAATGCAATCAATCAGCATTCCCTAATAATTGTTCGTGATTGCTTGTGGGAGACATGGAAATAAGAGTTGCAGGCATTGTAAATGATTCCGTTGTAGATGGCCCTGGGATTAGACTTACGGTTTTTACCCAGGGCTGTCCCCATTTGTGCCCGGGTTGTCAAAATGAGCAGACTCATGATTTTAATGCTGGGGAGATTCTTGAGGTTTCCAAGATCATAGAGCTGCTTAAGGCTAACCCTTTGCTCAGAGGAATCACGCTAAGTGGGGGAGAACCCTTTGTTCAGTCAGAGGCTTGCTTGGAGATTGCCAAGGCTGTGCACGATTTGGACATGGATGTTTGGGTCTATACCGGATATCTCTACGAAGAAATTGAGTCTGGAAAGCTGGGAAATGCAGCTTGCGAATTTCTTAAAGAGTGTGATGTTTTGGTAGATGGCCCATTTATTAGTGAGCTTAGAACTTTTAATCTTAGATTTAGGGGTTCGTCTAATCAAAGAATTATTGATGTCCCTGCGTCTTTGGACTCCGGTCAAGTTGTCGAGAAGGTGCTAGCCTAAGCTTTCTTTGATGTGAGATGTGAGATGTGAGATCACTTTGGTTTACTTTGCTGCAGTTTGGCGCGTTTTGGATCACCTTGGCGCACTTTTGCATAATTTTGCGCACTTTGGCTATATCGTCCAATTGGTGCTCAGTAAGCTCAACGCTTAAAAGTGAGGTTTGTCAGCTCAGATGGTAGCTAGCTTGATATTCTCCTCAGTCTGATATTATTGCCCGAGGTCATTTACAGCAAACTCTTAGTGTGGGAATTATTGTGTTTGCATTTTTGTAAATGATACTTTTTAGGAATGTATCATTTACGCATTTAATTGCATCTAGGGGGGAAAGAGTTGGGCAGGTCGCTGGAGCGTATAGACGATTTGACCATTGCTATTCAGGCTGGTGGCGAATCTAAAAGAATGGGGACTTCTAAGGCGCTGGTTCCTTTTTTGGATGAACCGCTAATTATGCGACCCATCAATAGACTTTTTCCAATATGTAACGAGATGATTATTACCACCAACGAACCCGAGAAGATGGGTTTTTTGGATGGGCTTAAAGCAACAGGTCGCCTTTTTTTGGTCCCAGATAACACCGAAACTAGAGGTGCCTTGATAGGCATGAGAACAGCGCTTAGTTCAGCTTCTAACCCCTATGTAGCACTCGTAGCATGCGACATGATTTCGCCCTCACCCGACTTATTTATTTACCTATATTCTTGTTTGCTTAGAAGCGATGCCGATGTGGCAATTCCTTACACAAAATATGGATTTGAACCCTTTCATGCGATTTATAGAAGGCCCAACTGTCTCAAGGCTGTAGAAAAAGCGCTTGCAGCGGGAGACCAAAAAGCTACATCGTGGTTTAACGAGGTGAGTTTGCTAGAGGTTGGACACGAAGAGATTGTCTCAGTTAACCCAAGCGGTGGAGCTTTCGTTAATGTGAATACTCCTGTAGAGCTTCGTGCTCTAGAGCAAAAGCTATCTAGGGCAGCTGTCTAAATAGATTGCGAGCGGGGACTGCCCGAATCTAGCGCGGAGCCTAGCACGGAGTCTGGCGCGTGTTGCACAGCTTCTGTGTACCCATCCGAGCTTTGGCGTATCCATTTGGCTTCTGCGTATCCATCTTGGATCGAGTTTGGACTGCAGTTAGAACGCGTTTAGATTGCGTTTAGATTGCAGTTGAATTTTATTCAGAAAAATATGCAGTATAAGGTTAAATTTAGCTTGGAAATCTACCTCTAATTATTTAGAAATGCCTGTCATACTCAATTGCGTAAGTGCCACCTTTGCTAGGTGTTGGGAGTTTAGATGGCAGGCAGAAAAAAGCTTATTGTTGGCATCGCAGCAGCTGTGCTTGCTGTAATCCTGATGCTCGTATACATCTCAGATGTTAGAGCTCAATCCATGGCCTCAAGAGAGCAGGCAATTGCGCGATATGGGGGAGAGACCGTTGAGGTATGCGTAGCTGTTAGAGACATCTCTGCTGGTGAACTTATTACTACTAGCGATGTCGAGATGCTCGAATGGGTAGTTGATCTTCTGCCTGCTGGAGCCTTAACCGATTCAAAAGATGTTGTTGGGCTTGTGGCAAATAGCACGATCCTGGCAAATGAACCGATTTCGTCCCAAAAGATAGGCGTTTATTCCGAAGGCACCACTGTGCCAGAAGGGCTAAATGCAGTCACAATTCCCTCGCAAGACACTCTAGCAGTAGGTGGAGCCATTGAAGGCGGCAGTCTTGTCGATGTCTATGCAGCAGATGGCGATTCAGTACGTCTTCTAGGCCAAAATATTCTTGTTCTCGAAACTTCGAATTCCGATATTTCCCAAGATTCTTCTAGCACTAGTTTTGGATCTGCCTCTAGCAGGGCATCCATCTCATGGGTGACTCTAGCTGTAACCCCAGAGTCGGTCCAAGAATTAATTTCGGCCTCTAGACAGGGGAGTCTCTATCTAGTTTTGCCTGGCACCCAAGCATCTGATGTTTCAAGTTCAGCAGAGTCAAGTTCGACTGACTCAAGCTCAACTGACTCAAGCTCACCTGACTCAAGCTCGACAGAGTCAAGTTCAGCAGACTCAAGTTCGGCAGAGTCAAATCAAAAAGGCTCTGATTAGCCTTATGCCAGATGGGAGACATTAGGATGAGTGGCACAAATATGGCTAGTTCTACGGTTCTTGAATCTGCGATTCAAAACTCTAGCTCTGCTTCTATACAAGATGTCAGTTTGGCAACAGAGCTGCTAATTTGTGGTCTAGATATAAGAGCTGCAGGTATAGGGGAGAAAACACCAGGTATTCACATAGCCTTATCTGGCCAGCTTTGTCGAGACAAGCTATCAGAGTCTACAGAAGGCAGTTGGGTAATTATTGGTGATGGGGTAGAAGATGTCTCTCCACTCAATTTGGCTGCTGCTTTAAAGAGCGACAATCCAAATCGTAAGGTTTTGCTGGCATGCGATTGCCCAAGTGGCTCGTTTTTGAGTAGGGCATCTGCTGCCTCTGTTGATGAGGTTGTCGATGTTTCTAAGGCTCTCTTGTTAGTTAGGCAATTTGCAGCTGTGGATCAACTTCCCAAAACAAACACTTCTTTATCCTCACAGCCCCCACGAATTTATCTTGCAGAGGCACCTGTTGGGGATAAGCCCGGTTTTGCACTTGCTTTAGCATCTGGTAGAGGCGGAGTTGGAAAATCTACCCTGAGCATCTTTTTATCGATAGCAGCATGTAGGCGAGGTCAAAAGGTGGCTTTGCTAGACCTCGAAACCCAGTTTGGAGATCTAGGTTTTTTCTGCGCCGAGGATCCCCTGTTTACGCATGTGGATCTTGATGTATCGCGTGGAGATTCTCTGCGTATAGATGCTGTTCCAAAGAAGGGCAAAGTTTTGCTGCTCAGAGCGTCTTCGGCCCCTGAGTATTCTGATATGGCACAGCAGGCACTAAGCGAATTAATCCCAACAATTGCTGCAATGTCTGACTTAGTAATTCTTAACTGTGCCTCACACTGGGCCGATTCTCATGCGCTTGCTTTAGAGAGTGCAGATTTGATGGCTCTACTTATGGATCAAAGATCTAGTTCGGTGATTGCTTGCAAGGCAGCAGCGGCGCTTAGCTCACGTCTAGGAACTCCAAGCTCAAAGATCGCATATGTGCTGAATAAGTGCTCAAGTAAGGCAAAGCTGAGCGAGTACGACTGTTCTATGGCCTTAGGCACCGACCGTGTTGTACGCATCGAAGACGGAGGAGATGCAGTTGATGAGTGTCTTTCGTGCGGAAGGCCATCGGCTTTATTGGAGGGCAAAAGCAAATTTTTTGATTCGGTTGAGCTGGCTCTAGATGAGTTGGTACCTGTTTTGAATCGATCAGAGCAAAGCCAGATAGAGTACGACCCTTCAAACGTGTCAAACAAGGGGCTTTTGCGTGGGATATTTGGAAGGAACAGTGGTTGAGTTGAGCCTGCTCGAAAGAATTGAGAAGGTAAATTCCATTACCAGCGACAAAGAACACTCAAGCTCCGAGCGCAGTAAAAAGGTTGGAGAGCTTAGGGATAGGCTTTTTGATGAACTGCCAGCAAAACGCATAGCCGATTTAATGGAAGACGACATCCTTCTTGCAGAAAGGGAGATAAAGGGAGCCCTTATAAATGCAGCTAGGAGCGCATCTTTTGGAGATGAAGAAGAAGCTCATGCGGTAATGAAGGCAGTCTCTGATATGGTCATCGGTTTTGGCCCTTTGCAAGACCTGTTAAACGATCCAGATGTATCAGAGATCATGGCCAATGGACCATCGTCTGTCTATTACGAAAAGGAAGGTCGGCTACATAAATCTGATATTGCATTTTCAGATGAATCGCAAATGCGAGTTGTGATAGATCGAATGCTAGCCCCTTTAGGCAGGCGAGTCGACGAGCAAAGTCCCATGGTTTCGGCCAGATTACGCGGCGGACATAGAGTAAACGTGGTTATTTCGCCTCTAGCCCTCGGTGGTCCATTTATTACCATTCGAAAGTTTAGAAGATCCATGTTTACTCTAGCCGAGATGGTTGAGCTTGGTACCTTGGATAAAGACATGGCTCAGCTACTATCCTGGGCCGTGGCTGCTCGCTTAAATATTGCTGTTAGTGGTGGAACCGGGAGTGGTAAGACCACCTTCTTAAACGCGCTATCTTGCGAGATTCCTCATTCCGAACGAATAATCACCATCGAGGATTCTGCTGAGCTTAGGTTCGATTCACATCCGCACGTTCTTAGATTAGAGGCTAGGCCAGCTAATACAGAGGGCCTAGGCGAGGTAACTATACGCGATCTGGTTACCAATGCACTGCGAATGAGGCCAGATAGGATCATTGTGGGGGAGTGCAGGGGAGCAGAGGCGCTAGATATGCTCCAGGCCATGAATACTGGACACGATGGTTCCCTAACAACACTTCATGCAAATTCGGCCCAAGAGCTTGTTTCGCGCCTGGTGACCATGGTGCGATTTGGAACAGACCTGCCACTAGATGCGATAGAGCAGCAGATTGCCTCGGCTATCGATTTGGTTATTCATCTGCAGCGCTGTCCAGATGGCAGACGTAGGGTTAAGGAGATTTCTGAGTGCAGACAGGAATCTTCGGGAGTCAAACTTGTCCCTTGTGTTTTGTTAGACGAGGCCGATTTGCTATATCGCTGGTCGGCACCTGAGTGGACTAAGCGTCTCGAGTACTTAGAGATAGCAAGCAGTGAGGAGGTCGAACAATGGCGATCTCGTCTGCTGCCGCTATAGGTGCCACATTGCTTGTTGCAATCCTTGCCTTTATTGCAGTTCCCGCCATTTTTGAATCCGCCATTTCTCTTTCTCGAAATGTGATGGCACGAGCAAGGATGAGATCTGGTTTATCTGCAAATGGGATCTTAAGCAGTGCTGCTGAGGTCTTACTAGAAGGTGGCCTAGCCCCTCTTTCAACTCTGAGTTCCAAGTTGCTCAAAATTCCATTTTTGGGCAATGCAATAGATGGGCTTGTGAACTTTGCTTCGTGGCGAGGTATTTCTTCTAGCAGGGCGGGGATGTTGCAGTGCTCAGTACTTGGAACGATTCTATTAATTTTGCTGTGCTCCTTGTTGTCGGGCTCCCTGTTTTTTGGCTTTGTTGCCGGAGTGCTTACTTTAGGCTTTGCAGTTCATCTTGCAAAAGAATCTAGCCTCAAGCGTCTAGAAGAGATGGATCAGCTTTTGCCAGACGCACTCAGAGCTGTTGGGGTGTACTACTCATCTGGTTTGGGACTACGTACATCTTTGGAGCAGGTTGCTTTGGAGACCCCAGGTTCTTTAGGTGAGCTTTTAGGTAATGTGGCCTATGAAATGAAGGCTGGCAAGTCGCTGGCTGAGTCGCTAGACATGCTCAAAAACCAAGGCTCATCTGCGCTGTCTTTTTTAGCTGTTGCAATAGAGATACAGCAGCGCACAGGTGGTTCATTGCAGCCGGTGTTGGAGTCTGTTGCCGAAAGCGTTTCGGACTCGAGTGAGCTAAAGCGTAGCCTGCAAGTTAAAACGGCGCAGGCAAGAATGTCTGCCAAAATCGTGGCAATCATGCCTATTGTGCTCTTTTTGATTTTGACACTCACAAACCCATCCATGGTGCTTGGATTTTTCTCTTCAACTGTTGGTGTTTTCTTGTTCTTTGCTGCTTGTGCAATGGAGTTGCTTGGAATCCTGATAATCAGACGAATTCTCGCAGTTGATGGGAGGTAGCAGGCATGTCTTCGAGTGGATCTCCAGTATTGGCAATTTGTCTTTTGTTGGCAGCTGTGGCCGCCTTTATTTTGGCTATCGAGTTAGTCTCGGCAGCTGAATCGAGAAGGGCTGCCAAAAGGATGTATGACCGTGTTGGCAGAGCTGATGCGAGCTTTAGGGCTTCGGATGCGGCTGCGAATAGGAGTGCGAGCGACGTTGTGGGCAAGCGTTCGGGCACGGCTGCGGGCAAGCGCTCGGGCACGACTGTGGGCAAGCGCTCGGGTATGGCTGCGGGCAAGCGCTCGGGCAAAACTTCAGTCAAAGCAGGCGGCATTAACAAATCGATCTCAAAGATTCTAGGTCTTTTGCCCGGGATCTCTCGTGCAGCAAAAGGCAAGGATCTTCGCTTGTCTGGAGCAATCGATATTCAACTAGCTGAACTTATGGATGTTGTTTGTCTTGCCATGGAAGGCGGGATGCAATTTGATTTGGCGCTTTCAATTTATGCAGAGGGCTTTGAGGGACAGCTAGCTCAGATGCTTAGACCTGCCGCGCGGATGCTTAGAAATGGCGTGGTTGAACGCGAGGTGATATTTGCCGACATGGCAAACGAGATAGGCACGGTTTCTGCTAGGCGAATGCTCGATATGGCATCGAGGTCGCTCAGATACGGGACAGCACTAGAACCGATGTTGCGAAGACTTTCGGCCGAAACCAGACGAAGGTGTCGTGCCGATAGGGAAGAAGCGGTTTCTAAGGCTCCAACAAAGATGCTTATTCCTACAGGGATATTGATATTGCCGGCAATGATGATTTTGATCATGGGGCCTTTCATGATCGAGATTCTCACCCAGATGTAGTTGGAAATTAAAGGGAATTCAAAAGGAGAAAACGATGCTAGAAAAAATGAATGATCGACTAGAGATGGCAGTTTGCAAGGCGCAGACAAAGACCTCATTGGCATTTGAAAGACTTAAGGATGATTCGGGGCAGGGAACAACAGAGTACGCAATTCTCGTTGGGGTTTTGGTTGTTATAGCAATTCTTGCAGTGGTCTTGTTTAGAGACAAACTTCAAGAACTTTGGACCTCAATTGCCGATGGAATTAACTCGCTATGAGCAAGCGTTTTTTGACTGAGCTGGTATCTGAGCTGGCTGCTAAACCCAGATGGCAGAAAAACATTTTGATCTCGGCCTGTGTTTTATGCTTGGTTCTAGTTGCTTTACTTGTTGTGTGGGCTTTATCTCAGTGCAGCCTAAATGCAAGCAATGCAGAGAATTCAAGCAGCTCTCTTATAGCCGATGATGTTTTGGAAGACGATGCAGATATGTCTGATCAAAGCGAGTCGGATAAAACAAATGAGCTAGAGGAAGATCAAGCCATAGATGATGAACTGTCACAAAGCAATAAGGCTAGCAATAGTGAGAACAGCTTTGAGTCAGATTCTGAAGACAGCTCAGCTGCTGCCAATTCCGATTCAAGCTCTGATAGTAGTACCGCGAGTAGTTCTAGCACCAGCTCAAGTCAAAATTCTGCAGCTGATCCTCCAATTGAGATTCCCGCTCAGTGGAAGGCAATTAGCAGTGCAAGCAGTGGAGATATGCAGTCGTGGGAATTTGAGTCTGCATCAGAGGTCACAGATTGTGCTCTCGAGCTGCTAGAGGCCATGCAAATAGCAGGGCTTACTTTGTACGAATCGGGCTTTATGGGACTTGGCTCAGATAGTTGGGCCTGTGCATCTGAGCTTCCAGATTCTGCTGGTGCACTACTGGTGACCATAAATTCACAGAACACTCAATCCGCTAGCTCCACAGCTAGTAAAAGCCTAGTGAGGATGGTGGCATATGGAAGCGAAGGCCTTGCAAGTATCGAATACTGACAAGGGTCAATCTACGTTGGAATTTGCTGTTGTGGCAATAATCTTTGTAGCAATTTCAATTGGAATATGGGCCCTTGCCGAATACGCATTGGAGGGTTCTCTTGTAGATTCGGCATCTCAAAATGCCCCGTATGCAGTTGATTCGGGATTGTCGGGGGTGCCCTATGCGCTCCTATTCTGACTCTGCCCAGGCTACGGTTGAGGCTGCAGTATTTATTCCCGTAGCGCTTCTGTTGTTGCTGATACTCACTCAGCCTGCAATTCTTTTGTATGTACGCATGGTAATGAACTCTGCTGCAACTCAAGCATTGAGAGTACTTGTTACTCGCAGTGCAGAGGCTTCTGATCTCACTTACAAGAACATGATCGAATTTCAGTTATCTGCTGTTCCAGATGTTGGGGTATTTCACGAGGGGTCTTGGGAGATCGAACTAGTTGGTAATGAGCTATCTAGTGAGGTAAGTGTCTCAATTTCAACCAAAGTCGAGCCTTTGCCTCTAGTGGGAACTGGGGCGCAGCTGTTAGGCCTTCTCGGTTCTGATGGGATGTTTTCTATAGAAGTAGAGGCTAGCTGCTCTACTCAAGCCGATTGGGTTTGGGAGCAGGATTCAGCCAGTCCTGAGCATTGGGTTTCTCAGTGGGGCTAGTCTTTCGGCGGTGGCTAGCCTTCCCAGTGGGGCTAGCCTCTCAGAGAGGTCAAAGATGACGCTTGATCAACAGGGTCAAGCAAAAGTTCAACAAGTAAAAGGGCGATGAACATGTCAAGCAGTATAGCTATAAGACAAGGCAAAGATTCCTTTAGCACAAAGCGAAACGGGAATCCTTTTAGAACAAAGCGACACAAAGATCCTTTTGTGTACGACGACGGAGGTTTTACCACGCTTGCGGTGGCAGTGGCTATATTGCTAGTTCTTGCCCTTTTGCTTTCTGCTGCTCAAGTGCATTGGATCGAAAGAGAATCTCCCGACGTGCAGTTTGCGGCAGATGCGGCTGCCCTTGCTGCAGAGAATGTGGTGTCTCAGTATTACGTAATCTCAAAAGCAACTGACTCAATCTTGCTATCGATGTCTCTCTTGTCCATAAGCATGTTCGGAATTGCAATTGTCCTTTGCTGTATACCAGCAACTACCTCGGTAGGCCTTCAGGTGATGCAAGCAGCCCGCAATGTAACAACGATACGCGATAGGTTTGCAGACTCTGCAATAGCTGTACTCGATACTGTTCAGTCTGCCCTGCCCTTTCTGAGTGCCGCCAACGCTGCTGCTGTGGTTTCACGCAATTCTGAAGCTATGGGAGATCACTCGATGATGGGACTTGCTGTTCTTGTTCCTATGCAGGGAGACACTGTTGATTTTGGAGATGATTCAATTGCCGAATACGAAGACACAATGGAAGAGTCAAATACCGATACAGCAGAGCAGGTAGAGGCTTCCGAAGAAATATTGGAGGCAATGGATGAGCTTAAAGAACGAGCTTACATGCGGGATTGTGGTGACAATCCTTCGTATTGCATGTATGAGAGGGCTAGTACTTTGGCTGGACTATCTGGAGCCTCTAATCCGTATTACTCGTCTTCGGAAACTTGGTGGTTTAGTGTTGCTTTGGATAGAGCTCAGGCTTATTACGCAGCAAGGTTGGCATCAGAAGCACCTGAGGGTTCGTCTCTTGATGAGCTGATTAATTCTGCTTGTCGTGAACGCTTTTACAGTTATGCGGTGGAACTGTTGAATCAGGGCTATGTTGTGCAGACTTCGGATGGCAGCTACGACATGTATTTTCCCTTGCTTCCATCTAATACAAATGAGATGAGACAGACCTCACTGTATACAGAATTGGTCTGGCCAATTTCGACTGACGGAATAATACACGGGGTTAGTGATTGTCCTGCGTATCAGCAAGCTGGGGCATCTGGTAAAGGCTCGCTATCGGAGCTAGAAGCTGGTACTTGGACTGAATGCAGTGAGTGTGACTTTAGCGCAGTCGACATGGGTAGAGTTGGTTCTGCTAGCAGCTCCATTAACAATGGTTTTGAATATCACTATCGAGTTGTTGCTGAGTGTGCAAGTGAATATGCGAGCCTTAGTGACGATTACGTTGAGGCGATAGCCTCGGCCCAAAGCTCTGCATCAGAGTCTTTGGATGCCTTTACTGAGGCCATGGAAGAATTAAATTCGGGCGGGTCTAGGTACAATCCATCGCCTCCTGGACGCAATGGCTGTGTATCTATAGTTGTGGACTTAGATGAGCACGAAGTCCCAAATTCCCTTTTATCTTCGCTGCTCTCATCGAGTGGATCTTATGGAGCTAGGCTGGCAGTTTCTGGGGCAGCGCTTGCAGCAGAAGCTCCGATCGATGGTAACAATGTGATCTCCACCATGCTTGATGCCGTATACACCGATGCGTTTGATTCTGGATCTGGGGCTTTTTTAGAAGGCAGTTTTTCTTGGTTGCTTGAACTGTGGGGAGGCGCATTGCAGTTTTACTCTGATGGAGTCGAGGGTCTTTCCAGTTCAATCGAGAACATTCTTTCTGCAATACCGGGCATTAGTGATACCCCGCTTGGATCATGGGCCTCGGGGGCAATTATGTCGATTCTCGAGACTCTTGGGCTTGAGCCTGTTGATCTATCCACTCCAAGACCAGTAACAGTAAATACTGTCCATGTTTTGTCCATGGCAAACGAGGATCTTTCTACTGCAATAGAGGAAGCTAGGCAAGTTATAGAACTTGGATCTGTTGTTGGAACATTAAGCATAGAAGGCTTTTTTGATTCTTCGATCGATATTCTTTTGCCCGACTTAGATTCGATCGATTCCAGCATTTTTGATGCCATCCCTGAGCTTATAGGGGGTGGTTAAGAGTGACAAAATCTGTCGTCAAACAAGAACAAGGGCAGATGGCAGTTGAACTTGCCGCTGTGATTCCGGTGATGATAATACTGGCTCTAATCAGTGTAAATCTGCTTGTGTACATGTCGGATTGCACTCGCTTTGATCGTCTTGCAGAACAAGCAGTACGAACCGAGGCCGTCTCGCCTAGTTATACGGAGTATGGTGCAAAAAGTAGCGAGCAAAGAATCAAATCTGCATTAGAGGAGCAATTTGCTTCGGCGGATTATATACAGATAGAGGTTGAGTCTAGCGATCGGGCTGTATTTTCTGATTCGCTAGAGGTTGGAGATGGCCTCATATTCTCTTTGATTCCAACTTATCGCGAATATACATGCACAATGACCTTTACTGCTCCCTTTTTTCCAAATGGGGTGTTTGGCCTGAGCTTACCCACAACAACACATACCTGCACTTTGGTAGTTGATCCATTTGAGCCGGGAGGCTGGGGATGAATTCTTTTGCGTTTAAGCACTCTACAAGCCCTGCGATTTATAGGAGCATAGCGGCTATTTTGCTATTGTTCCTTGGTTTGGCTGCATGTCAGGCATTGTCTAGTTCTGATAGCAGTTCTGACGAAGATGCAAGTAGCTTAGAAGCGCTAGAGGCGCTTGGCTTAGAAACACTCGGAACTATCTCTATATCAGACTGGCTGGCAGGAGATGCATCTGGAATCTCAATAGATGCACAGTGCCCTGTTGACATCGCGGGCATAAGTGGAATGGAACAACTGGGAGGAGATTCAGAAAACGGCGTGTGGGGATTCAAAACAGAACTGAGTATTCAACAGGCAATGGAGCAGGTAGACAAAGCAATGTTGCTAAGTGGGTGGATCTGCCCAGAAGCTGGATCTGAAGAAGGGGTTGCAATGTACCTAAATGTGAGTGATGCAGAAAGTGATCTTGATACTTACACGCTTGCAATGGCATCTGCAATAGAGACCGGTTCTGCCTGCACAGTTGTTATTGCCTTTGCCTGACTCGCTTTGTAACACGCGGGCTTGTGATAGCAACAAACAAAAGCAAGAAGCTTTAAACATATGAGGTGGGAGTAGGGAGTAAAGCTCAAATGAGCGAGAACGCTAATGTTGCTAATGTTTTCAAAGTGATCCCAATGGCCCTAGCTTGCAAGATTTTTACTGGGCCACTACGCAGGGCTAGGGGGCTTTTGGGAAGCAGCATAGAATCAATGGAAGATTCCTTGGTCTTGTTGGCTCCATGTTTTTCTGTTCACACTTTTGGCATGAAATATCCCCTCGATTTAGCTTTTGTCGATTGCGAGGGGATAGTCAGACTTTCTTTGCGTTCGGTGCCCGCCGCTAAGTTTAAATCGCATTTGGCTTGTGCTGCAGTTATTGAGCGACCAGCATCTCCAGATAGCCCGTGGCCTAAGACTGGAGATAGGCTAACACTAGCCTTTGTGCCTTCTTCTGAACGCGGTGCCAATTCTGAGCGCGCTGCCAATCTAGATGCCAGTTTCGATATCAATCCAGATGTCAATCTCAATGCCAGCCTCGGTACCAGTTTCGACTCTTTTGGGGCGCAGCATGCGTACCCACAAAAGCTTTCGTTGGCTTGTGGGGGCACAGAGCCTAGATGCACTCAATCTAAAAACAGCAGCCTTGTTCGCTATCCGGCAAATCAACCTTGCTCACCAAACAATTAAAGGGGTGTTTTGCTGTGAAAAAATGTGTCTGCTGCTCAAGTCTGCTATTTGATGATATGGATCGCTGCTACGATTGCATGCATCCTG
>CAZOMM010000009.1:0-2530 GCA_964581165.1 uncultured Coriobacteriaceae bacterium | reverse complement strand
CCAATCAGGATCGATATTTCGGGACTGGGTGACATATACATGCAATCCATTGATGATTCAAGATTCGCAGGGCAGCCTAGCGATGATGCACTTTCCATAAAACAGCCGATCGACGACTCACAAAAAACTCCGTCAAACTCTCAAGAAGACCCAGCAGCCCAGACTGATTCCTGGGCATTACGCGTAATCTCCCCAAACGAGACAAGCATCGAGTTCCCAATAAGGCAAAGCGCAGGATCGGTGTCGATTGGTCGTGCCCAAGATAATGATCTGGTTTTAGATGATCCTAGGACATCTAGATATCACGCTTCTATTGGAATATCGGGGAACAATCTTTGGCTAAGGGATATGGGTTCTAGGAACATGACCTTCTTAAACGGCATGCCTTTGATGGGCACCATGATGCTAAACAACGATGATCAAATAGGGCTTGGACGAACTCTCATCATCGTATGCAAGCAAGCAAATTAATCGTGCAGTTAGAAAAACCTTCTTAAAACCAAGTTCAAGCAAACGGGGCGGAATCCAGTGTTGACTGCCCGAGTACCGACCCCAGCGCAACATCTGTGTGCACCCACCCAGCAATCGTGTCAATTCCGCTCAACTCATTCATTTTTGCTAGATGTGCTAGATGCCATAGGCCACAGGCAAGTGCATGAAGTCGTTTGGCCAAGGTCAAGGGCATTCCAAGATCAGCCTGGTGTTTAATGAAGGCAAGAGATAGAAAGGGGCAGGGATCGACACTAGGCATATAAACCCCTAGTCAATGCAATGCAAATCGCTAGCTCCCTCCCCGCCGAAGTTGAACAGGAGGTGCGATCTTGCTTGAGATCAAAAACCTGTCTTTCTCGGTCGAGGATTCCAAGCGTGGCGGCATAGGCGGCCTGGAGATTATTAACGATATCTCGCTGACCATCCCCGATGGGAAGTTCATAGTTATAACCGGGCCAAATGGTTCGGGAAAATCCACACTCGCAAAGCTCATCATGGGAGTAGAGATGCCCACTTCGGGATCGATAGTCTTTGATGGCATTGACATCACCGACAAAGCTATCTACGAGCGTGCAAGGATGGGCATAGGTTATGGCTTTCAGCAGCCTGCGCGTTTTAAGGGAATGACGGTTCGCAAACTTCTCTCAATTGCTGCAGGCAAGAACATGGCATCGTGCGAATGCAATGAGTTTTTATCGATGGTTGGTTTGTGCTCCAGCGATATTCTCAACCGCGAAGTTGACAAGAGTCTTTCTGGAGGCGAGCTAAAGAGAATTGAGATAGCCACGATTTTGGCTTCTAATCCCAAACTCGCAATTTTTGACGAGCCCGAGGCGGGAATAGATCTTTGGAGCTTTGACAGACTTACCGAGACTTTCCGCGAGATGCATCAGGCCAACTCTCAAAACACGGTAGTGATTATTTCGCACCAAGAGAGGATTATCGATCTGGCTGACGAGATAGTTTTGGTGAGCGATGGTCGCATCGAAAAAACTGGTTCCAAAGAAGAAATGCTTGATCTTATCGGATCCATGGCCAGAGACATAGTCAATCCGGGTTGTACTCTCATTCCAAAGAAGTTTGGCGAATTAAGCCTTGAGCATGCAGGTCAGGAGTAAAAAATGGCACTGTCAACACTAAGCAAGGTGGATGCCTCCCTGCTAGAAGAGATTGCAAACATCCATGCGCGTCCAACAGGTGCATTTAACATTAGAAAAGACGGGGAGCTTTTGGAGCGCCATTCCAGCGCAAACATTGAGATCTCCACACTAAGTGATCATCCCGGAATTGACGTATATATCAAGCCTGGGACTAAGGGCGAAACCGTACATATTCCTGTGATCATTACCAAGAGTGGCGTTAAGGACGTTGTTTACAACAACTTTCATATTGGCGAAGATTGCGACATCACAATCGTTGCCGGATGCGGAATCCACAACAATGGCAGCAAAGACAGCCAACACGATGGCATCCACTCGTTTTTTCTTGGCAAAAATGCAAGGGTTTACTACATCGAGAAGCATTATGGCGAGGGCGAAGGCGAGGGTGCTAGGATTCTCAATCCAACCACCAATGTTGAGCTTGAAGAGGCTGCCTATTGCGAGATGGTGATGGATCAAATAAAAGGGGTCAGCTCCACAGTTCGTGAGACCAATGCAAAGCTCGGTCCTAGATCTAAGTTTGTTATTACCGAAAAGTTATTTACCCATGAGGATCAGCACGCCGAGTCTAATCTGAGCATTGAGATGGTGGGAGAGGATTCTTCTGCACAGGTAGTTTCTCGAAGTGTTGCAAAGGATAGGTCTAGCCAGGTCTTTTCGCCCATGATTATTGGAGACACCAAGTGCGCGGGTCATGTTCAATGCGACTCGATCATTATGGACGAGGCAACAGTGAGGTCGGTTCCAGCAATCGATGCCCGCAGCGAAGATGCATTTTTGATGCATGAGGCTGCTATCGGCAAGATCGCAGGCGATCAGCTCATCAAGCTAGAGACTTTGGGTTTAACTGAGCAAGAGGCAGAGGAAAGAATCCTAGA
>CAZOMM010000008.1:0-39443 GCA_964581165.1 uncultured Coriobacteriaceae bacterium | reverse complement strand
ACAAAGAGACAGCCGACATTCCAACAAGCATCACTGCTGCCACAATTAGCGAATTAGCGGCAACGCAGAAAACAACAAGAACGAGGCACATGCATGTCTTTAAGCCTGCATTCCATTTTGAAAGGCGTGATTTGTGAGCAAAGCCATCGAGTCTGAGAAGATCATGCGAGTGGTGATGCCCATGAGATATGACTATGGCTCCGACAAACACGCCAGCGCACAATATAACGAGCGCGATTAAAGGGATACGCCCATAGAGGAGGAGTGCAAGCATGATAGATGTAACTGCAGAAGTTACTATCATGATTGTTTGTTTCCTTCCTAGGTAGTCTAAGTAATAGTTGCTTGTAAAGCAGCGAAGAATTTGTTTGAAAGTTCGCTAAGAACCAACCCGGCCGACTCCTCATCAAGTCAGCCGGGCCAAAATCAGCTTTTAAGCAGAGTTGACTCTGCGCAAACTCGGTTGGCTTTGCGCAAACCAGAGTTAGCTCTGAGCAAACTCGACACCAGAAGCACGAGAGTCAACTTCAGAACCCTCTTGCTTCTTGGAAAATTTATAACGCGCGCGATAGTAACCAAAACCATAGCCAAGAACAATTCCACCAAGAGCCGCTTGAACACAGAACAAAAGGCTCTCGGTTTCTGCTCCAGGAAGCTCGATAAGAGACGTTGCCCAAGGCTCATAGTCGGGATCAATCTCGGTGATCAAGGCCTCCGCCTCTCCGTCTGCTCCTCCAAATTCACTATCAGAAATGGTGGCAAGCGGAACAATAGCTATCACTACGCAAAGCACTAGTAAACAGACCACGATGGGCCATTTTTTCTTAGTTGAAGAACTCATTACACATCATCCCACTTAAAGATTAGACAGCCTGCTTGGGCTGAGCGTCGGCATATTCTAAATTGTCGCTCTTGGATTTAAGGAATCCAATCTCTCTAAGCTCGGGCTTCGCATAGGTCTCAAGACCAATGATGACAACAACAGCGAGAATGCCCTCAATAATCGCAAGCGGAATCTGAGTTAGGGCAAATACACTCATGAACTCTATGACAGATGCCATGACACCGCCCACCTCGCTCGGATAGGCCATGCCCAGCTGAATACTGGTGACGCAGTATGTGCCCAGATTCCCTAAGCACGCTCCCAAAAAAATGGCTATTTTCTTATTTAGTCCGGCCTTTGTTACAAGCTTATAGACACCAAAGCTGATGAAGGGGCCAACAATTCCCATGCTAAATGTGTTTGCGCCAAGTGTGGTAAGGCCACCATGAGCGAGTAATAGTGCCTGGAAGAGCAAAACGATCAAACCAACGATCGCCATAGGCGTAGGACCAAACAGCATGGCACCTAATCCGGTACCTGTCGGATGGCTGGACGAACCTGTAACACTTGGGATTTTCAGGGCACTCAAAACGAATGCATACGCGCCGACCATCGCTAGAATAAGCAGCAGTCTGCGGTGCTTAGAAGCAATTTTTTTGATACGGATGACACCTAAAACTAAAAATGGGATGCAGAGAACTCCCCATGCGATACAAAATCCAACTGGAAGATAGCCCTCCATGATGTGCATCGCGTTGGCGGAGGCGCTTATGCCAAAGGTCAGCACAAGTGCGATGACCGCCACATAGATTGCCGCTCGTTTAAAACCTATGGTGTCGTGTACGAGCTTGGTTTCTTTCATAATCCTCCTTCCTGTCAAGTCATTTAAAAGACTTGCAAACCTACCCCGCTTCGATTGCGGGCGTTTAACCAGGCGAAGAGGATCTGAGCGACTTTCTATTACCGAAAACCTACTCCAGCGATGACAATCGCCATAAGCAATCGCCCCAAGCAAATGTCGCCGCTGCCTTCTGGCTAGACTCGTTCTCCAGGGCATATCAGTGGATAGGCGCTCCGACTTTGTTGTATCTGACAGGTCCCGCATGCCTGCGATCGGACCGGTCAACAACGTTTACGGTTACTGGTATAGCGCAGGATTTTCACCTGCATTCCCCTAAGCACAACATGTGCGCTCGTGTCCTACTCTTATTGGACACGTCCATCTTCGCCAATCCCGTAAGTATATCCTTTTCTAGCGCCATATTGTAGGGTCATGATCGAGAAAAGGAGTACGATCGAATGAGGGCTACGGTTGAGCGAGCGAGCGAGGGACGGGGCCGCGATCTAGGAGTTTTCCGACATCCTCTACTCATCCCCTACTCGATGCTGAGTGCTCTCGAAGTCTCCGCTTTTTCCCTTGTATCCAAAGGTCTTGGTACGATTTATTAAAATCGCGCCGATGATAAATGGCATCCAGAACACCAAACCTCTGTAGACAATCCCAATTGCCATACCCGAGGCGGTATCCACCCCAAAAGCCGACATCATCGCCAAAATTGCAGCTTCTACAAAGCCCACACCCTGAGGCGTGATCGAAATCATTGCAAACAGAGTTGCTACTACATATCCACCTATCAAAGCCGGAAGCAATGTTACGCCAAAACCCACGCCACACAAAATGAAGCAAGTTAACTCAAAGGTGCTGGCCAGTATCGAAAAAAGAAAAACTCTTACTGCTCTACGTGGGTTTTTGGTGATTAAGCCGGCAGCTTCTCCAAAAGTAATTACAAGATTTTCGGCCCAGGGATCCTTGGGTTTGCGCTTGAACTTGATGAGAATTTTATTGTAAAGCCGCTCTATTGGCTGAAAGATTTTAAGCAGCGCATGGGGACGCTTATGGCCCAGCACCAGAATACTAACCATAACACCCACAAGTGCTGCCACCACAATCAAAAAGATGAGCCAATAAATCTGGAACTGACCAGTAAAAGCCAATACCGAAAAGCCCAAAATCATGATTGTCATAAAACCGCTTTCGATGGAGATTTGCATCAAAATTGCGGCAGAGGTGGCTCGCCCAGCTGCGATACCGCGCCTGCGGGCATCGTCGACAACCAACGCAATACCCGAAAAACCCACAGACGGAGCAACGGTGTTCACAAAGAACATCCCAAACACCAGGTTGATGGTATTGCAAGCTTTAATGCTTTCGTTAACGGTGGCAAAGGCATTTGAAAATGCAAAACTTTGAGAAAAATACTTGCAGAGCTGTGTAAAAATTGCGATCGCTAGAGGGATTAGTGAGCCTCTGCCCATCGTCTCAATCAGTTCTACAAGCGACTCGCCGCGCAAAAAAATGAAAACTAAAACTATGACGATGACGACGCCTATTATGAGTTTCCTCATATATCTCTTTCCGGGCGGGTTACGAGCCGGCGCGCCCTTTGCTGGATCCGCTATATTGCCTAATTACTACGATGTGACCCTAATGCCTGCAAACCTTACAAGCCCTATCGATACAAAGCGTATCACTTTCATCCATAAGACCACCAGTTTTATATTTGCACCTAAGTCAAAACAGACGGTTTCCAACTATAGCGCACAGCCCTACTTGTTGCTTGATCACATATGCCAAAACGCAATGCTTGAGATTTCAGTGTCTGGGTTGTTGGACTATCGGGCTGAGTTGGGTTGTTCGGTTGCTGAGTTTTAGATGTCTGAGTAGCTGAGTTGTTGGGCTGTTGGATTGGACTGTTGGCTTGTTGGTCTATTGGGGTTCAGCGCCTAGATTGTTAGATTGGGTTATTTGGTTTTGGTAAGCCTCTCCAGCAGCCAAAAAATTAGCAGACGACTTAGCCGGGTTGAACAATGATCGTCACTACAATCCACAGCAACACTAAGACAAATATGAGCAGTACTCCTAGGCCCGTTTCACGTTTAATGCTTAGCTTTGCCATCGAAGGGATCTTGCGCCTCAGCAATCTGCGATCGAGTAAAAGATATGCAGCAACTGCAAAGATCGGAAGCAAAGCACCCAACCATGTATAGACAACATACCATGCAGGATAACTTGGATTGATAGCAGCTGGATCCATGGCTCCAGCAATACAGGTCGCCACTAAAATTGCGAATACGAACAGTACAAATACATCCCATATAAGCCCAAGCCATATAGGAAACTTTGGCTGCTTGTGCTGCTGCTGTTTTTGGCCTTTTGTCGGCTTGGATGTTACTTCCGAAGATCCCACTGTTTCTGAAGCGTCGCTATTAATAGTTGTAGACCCAGAAATAATTGCAGACCCAGAAATGATCTCAGAAATAGCCTCTACAACAGCAGCCTTAAATAGGCGCACCGAGTCGTAGCGCCTCGAAGGATCCAGCTCAGTAGCTTGACGGATTATGAGCCTAAAGTTCTCTGGAACATCAGAATTGATAAAGCCCAGATCTCTATCTGATGCAACAGGATTTCTACCTGTAAGACAAAAAAAGAGTAGCATCCCAAGCGCATAAAGATCGCTTTTTACATCGGTTTGACCAAAACCAAATTGCTCAGGCGGCGCATAGGCACGAGTCCCAAAATGTACAGTATCCTGCTCAGAATCCTGTTTATACACTCGAGATACCCCCAGATCAATAAGGGCAATCCCGCTTTCTAGAACCATAATATTTTGAGGAGTAAGATCGCGATGAATCACCGGCGGATTCATGCGCTCATGCAGCTCCATTACTGCATCGCAGATATCGGGAAAGACGCGCATTGTAAAATCAAGCCGATTCTGTGAATTCTCTAGTTGATTAACGCAGTCCAATAGCGTATTCCCGCCCACATGCTCCATTACAACCATGAGATCTGAATCTTTACGAAAGCAGTCAATTATGCGGGGAATTTGCGCCAGATATATACCACGTTTCTGTGCATCAAAGATGGCTTGATAAGCAGACCCTAAACCATGTTCGATGCTAATGCGCTTACGAACAAAAGGTCCCATTTCGGAGCCGTCTGCACCCTTAAAGTAAACCCGCTGCGTAGTTTCGTAGGATCCATCTTTGTAAACTTTATCAACACGGTAGTTGTCGTCTCGATCAAGTGAAGCTAGATACTGCGCCAAATCGTCATGATGCTTATCGTGTGAATCGCTGGTATCACAATCAATACAAGCAGCATGTTTCGCACTGTCACTTTGATTGTCGTGCACATAGTGAGTGTCACGATCAAGCTGTTTTGAGTTGTTGTTTGTGTCGCTTAATGAATCCATGCCTAGATTGTAAGGATTATGCAACTATTTGTCCGCGCTCCCAGCTAGCTTTGTGTTCTGCTTTGCTGTCTTGCAAAAAGCTAGCTATTTTAAGCGACTCGGGTTCTTTTTTAAACTAGCTAGCGAGAGACTGGCAGGTGCTTTTTGGGTGCCTTGGGTGTTTTTTGGCGTTTATGAGTGCTTTGGGTACTTCGGATGCTTTAGGTGCTTAGAGCATTTTGGGTACTTTTTGGTGTGCCTTGGGTGCTTTTGGGTCTAACAAATGGTTTCTTCTCCAAATCTAAACAGTTCCTCGTTGACTTTTTGAAGTGAACAGCCGTGGTCCAAACAATAAATGATGATAGCGTCGCGTCGATTTTTACAATAAAGCCCGTTTACGCCTGCCGCAGATAAAGCGCGATTTGTCTCACGCAGATTAAGAGCCATGGCAAAGGCAATTTGCAGCACTTTGTCACGGCTCGGATTTCTTGTTCCTTTAAAAATCTGATACCCAAAAGTATCGTTGAGATTGGCCATTCTCACAACTTGTGAGCGCTCAAGTCTCTTTTTCTCGAGAAGCTGGCTCAGATATTCCGCAAGCGTAGGAGAAGTCTGATCGTGCTCTTGCAAATAATCGTCGATGCTAGATGTGGACAGCAGCTCTTCCAACAGCTTCTCGGTAAGCTGTTCGCGCATCTTTCCATCACCTCATCCTTGATTAAGCAAAAACACGGTGCACGTATGCCAATTGACGTGTATGCAATTAGCATACAAACACCGCATATGTGTCTTAATAGCAGGTCACATCAACAAGTTCGTAGTAGGACACATTGGAGAGAGCCTCTATCCCCAAGGCCTCAAACTTCCAAGTTCCACCAGCAGCGAGGTTGCTAGTGTTGTCGTAGGCGGTCCCTATCTGTGCACCATCTGAGTCAAAGAGATTGTAGCTAAGCGAGACATAGGACATTGTCTTGTCGGTGTTATTGGTAAAGGTACCCGTTATGGTCATAGAATAGTCATTCCCCGTGGCAGTAACATCAGAGATGGTGTAGTCCTCCTCGACTGATTCCTCTACAGAATTGCTTTCATCCGAGGACTCACTAGAGGCCTCTTCGCTAGAGTTCTGCTCGCTCGAGGTCACCCCCGAAGTATCAAATGCATCGTCTATTGCTGTACTCCACATACTCTGGAGTCCCAAAGTCACTACAAGCGAGATTATGCCAATCACCATTGCAGCGATGGCTATTCCTTTGCCAGACTTCTTTCCACGCATAGTGCCAACAAGCCCTACTATCGCAAGGATCACGCCTATCAGCCCGAGGAAGAAAGCAAAATTGTTGATGATCGGGATCCAGGAAAGAATTATTGCCATAATGGCCAATATCAAACCAGCTATGGCTGCACCCGATGTAGATTTACCATTGCTCTTGTCGCTCATCGTTTTCCCTCTTTCTAATCTGGGGGGGGGTTGAGACGGGGACAATTATTGATGAGCGCTGAATAAAATTCATTAGCTGGGAGCTAATCTTGAATCTCCTAAGAGAATAATAAGACGGCAGATGTTAAGGGCCTCCGGCACATCATCGATGGTTTGCTGCGGTTCGTCGTACCGAGTCGCCGCATCAGGTTCGTCGCACCGGGCTCACTATGCCGAATCATCGCCCGACTCGCCACACCAAATTCGTCGTACCGAGTCGCCGCAGCGTGTCATCGCAATAAAAACTCGCTACATCTCCCAACTAGAAAGCACCGAAGGAATTTCTGAAACATCATTGATGCAAGCCGTAGCCTTATCCAACTCACTAGGCTTCCCAAAACCATAAAGACAGCCTATCGATCTGAGACCATGAGTGCTGGCAAGCTCCATATCATGAAACCTATCGCCTATCGCCACAAACTGCTCCGATATCGGACGGTCAGGATCTCCAAAACGCTTCGCAATATGTTCAAACACCTCTGTTTTAGGGGCAAAGTCATAATCCTGAGTGCAATAGAAGCCAGAGAAGTACTTATCTAAGCCGAAAGCCTCGCTATGAGCAGTCATGTAATCGTGTCGGCAATTGCTCAAAAAAATGAGGGTATACCCTGCATCATGCAGCTTTTGCAGAGTGTCGATGGCACCTGAGTACAACTGAGCCTGTCCCGAATGAATCTGGAGCAGCATATTGTATCCAAGCATTCGACTTGCTTGGGTCTTAATAGTCTTAGGAAGATCGGGCATAAAAGCTGCCCACATTTCTTTAGCGCCCCAGCCCAGCCAGTGACCAATCCACTCATCCGTAAAGTTTTGTAGCGGAGCATGGCCGTTTGAGACCAACCAAGCATAAGCTCGCCTAAAAGCTGGGGCATAAATACGAATGCAATCATGAAGAGTGCCGTCGTAGTCAAAAATCAGCTTAATTTTGCCAGCGGCAGCACTCGACTTGTTTTTGGAAGCGCTCATTGTTGGACTAAAATCCTCCTAATAAGGTTAACCATCTCAATTGCCGACTCAGCGCAGTCGGAACCCTTATTGCCAGCCTTAGTTCCAGCGCGCTCGATTGCCTGCTCAATGCTGTCGGTTGTAAGCACACCAAACAAAATTGGCACACCAGTATCAAGCGAAGTGGCAGCGATTCCCTTAGTAACTTCGGCAGATACATATTCAAAGTGGGGAGTTGCTCCACGGATTACAGCACCTAAACAAATAATGGCATCAAAACGATGGGTGTCTGCCATCTTTTTTGCAATTAGCGGGATTTCAAAAGCACCTGGCACCCAAGCTAGCTCAATGTCGTTGTCAGACACGTTGTGTCTTTTGAGAGCATCAAGTGCCCCACTAATAAGCTTGGATGTTATGAATTCATTGAACCTTGATGCCACAATTCCGATTCGAATCTCCTCGGCTACAAGATTGCCCTCGAGTACCTTCATGCTTTTTCCTTTCGTCCTCATTCATCAAAAGATTATCTTTGAGTTTGGCTGCAGTTAAGTCCTGCTTGCAATTCAATTTGCCTGTTGTTGAGCTTCAGTTGCAATTAAATCTTGCTGTGCTTAAAACTAGCTGCAATCAAAAACTGCAATCAAATCTAGTCATGCTTGCTTAAGCCTAGCTGGAGTTAAATTTAGCTGTAGTTGAGTATGTGCCCCATGCGATCCTGTTTGGTTTTGAGATAAAACTCATCCTCGGGATTAGCTGGCATAGCAATAGGAAGACGCTCGATAATCTTGATCCCAAAGTCTTTGAGCTGATAAACCTTATCGGGATTATTGGTAAGAAGGCGCATGGTTCTAACGCCAAGATCTCGCAGAATTTGAGCGCCGATATAGTACTCGCGCATGTCGCTTTCAAAACCTAGCGCAAGGTTAGCATCAACCGTGTCCATACCTTGATCCTGCAGTTCATAGGCACGAAGCTTGTTAATCAGCCCAATACCGCGTCCCTCCTGCCTCATGTATAGGAGGATGCCGCGACCTTCCTGCTCAATCTGAGCCATAGCTGCCGAGAGCTGTTGGCCACAGTCACAGCGAAGCGATCCAAAAGCATCGCCAGTAAGACATTCAGAGTGGACTCTGCATAAGAGATTCTCGCCATCGCCTATATCTCCCTTTACCAAAGCCACATGATGCTCGCCATTCAGTATGTTTACATAGCCGTAGGCTATAAAATCCCCAAAGCGAGTTGGAAGCTTGGTGCAAGCCCGACGCTCTACCAATCTGTCATGGGTCTTGCGATAGTGCAAAAGATCCTTAACGGTAATGAAGACAAGATCGAGATCTTTGGCAAGCTGAATTAGCTCGCTGGTGCGCATCATCGTGCCGTCCTCGCGCATAACCTCGCAACAAAGGCCGCATTCCTCTAAACCCGCCAATCTAAGCATATCGACCGTTGCCTCTGTGTGCCCATGGCGCTCGAATACCCCATTATCGCGGGCAAGCAGTGGAAACATATGCCCCGGACGTCTAAAGTCCTCGGGCTTGGCATCTGGATCTATGCACATGCGAGCAGTGTAGCCGCGCTCTTCTGCAGAGATGCCAGTTGTGGTATCCACATGATCTATCGAAACCGTAAAGGCCGTCTCGTGATTATCGGTGTTTCGATACACCATCTGCGGCAAGGCAAGCTTTTCGACAATCGATCTTCCCATTGGCATACAGATGAGACCCTTGGCATATGTGGCCATGAGATTGACATTTTCGGTAGTGGCGAATTTTGCCGCACAGATCATGTCGCCCTCGTTTTCGCGATCGGGATCGTCCGAAACAATGATCACCTTGCCATCTCTCAGGGCCTCAAGGGCATCTTCTATTGTGTTAAAGTCATCCATCTTGCTATGTCTCCCCTATATATCGTGTGTAGGCTCTTTGTGTGTAGGTTCTTTGCTAGCTTAAATAAAGCCATTTTCCGCCAAAAACGCCTCGCTGATTCCTCTTGTGTCGCCACTGCCTCCAAACTGCCCAGACAATCCAGCCGATTTGGAAAATCCAGCATGGGCGGATGGAACTCCCTGATCGCTTATTCCCAACTGCTCGCCATGCTCAGGCTCACCGTGCCCACGCGCGCCGTGTCCATGTCCGTCCTGCCCATCCTGCGCATACGCAGTGACTGTGCCTGCAGCAAGCAGCCTTTCTACATACTTGCCTATGATGTCGTTTTCGAGATTGACAACATCGCCTGCGCTCTTTTGTCCAAGCGACGTGATCGCAGCAGTATGAGGAATCACCGAAACCGAAAAAGTACTCGCCGTAAGTGCGGCAACCGTAAGGCTGATACCATCAATGGCAATCGAGCCCTTTTCCACTATGTATTTCATGATTTGAGGATCGCAGGCAATTTCGTACCAGACTGCATTTGAATCTCGCTTGGTTGAGACAATCCTGCCGACTCCATCTATATGTCCCGAGACAATGTGTCCACCAAATCGCCCGTTAACGAACATCGCGCGCTCAAGATTGACCTTGCCTCCAACTCCAGTAGAGCCAAGCGAGGATCGCCTTAGTGTCTCGTGCATCACGTCGGCAAAAAAGCTCTGTGAAGTGACCTTGGTTGCAGTAAGGCACACACCATTAGTACAAACGCTGTCGCCGATCTTGAGGTCCTCCAAAATCAGCTTGCACTGAATCTCAATTTGAGCGCTTTTGCCAGCTCTTGTTAGCGAGCGAATTGCACCCATTTCCTCTACTATCCCCGTGAACAATATCTCACCTCGCCCTCTACAAGCAGGTCGCACCCAATCTGCTTAACAGTAGGATCAACTAATTCAATACAATCAGCAGGATGCAGCACGCCAGCTCCTCCAACAGGGCTTGCCGAGTTGGATCCGCCAAAGATTTTGGGAGCTATATATGCCTGAAGGCGATTTACCACCTGCGACTCAAGTGCCGACCATGCAAGCGTGGCCCCACCCTCTAAATAAACGCTATCGATTCCATCCTCGCCAAGGCGTTTAATCAAAGCGAGCAAATCAATTCGGCCTGGCTCGCCTGGAATCTCCCAAATCTCGCAAGCCTTATCTCGCATTGCACGGGCCTGTTCACAGTTAAGATCGCTCGCACTGGTAGCAATAATAGTGCGCACCTCATTGGCGGTTTGGATAACGCGACTTTCAATAGGAATACTAAGACGACTGTCGCAGATGATACGAATAGGATTGCGCCCTCCATCGAGTCTGCAAGTAAGAAGAGGATCATCGGCTAAAACCGTTTTGGCTCCAACCATTATCGAAGAGTAGCGCAAACGATCGCGATGCACATTGGCTCGAGCTTCTTCGCTGGTGATCCATCGCGATTCGCCTGTACAGGTTGCAATCTTGCCATCGATAGTCATTGCATATTTGAGAACCACAAGCGGAAGGCCCGTTGTTATGAAGTGGAAAAATGGCCGATTAAGCGCCAAGGCCTCTTTCTCGCAGACACTGCTTCTAAGCTCAATACCATGCTCTTTGAGAATTTGTGATCCCTTGCCTGCAACCAAAGGATTGGGATCAAACGAAGCAATAACAACTCTCGATACGCCAGTCTCTATCAGAGCCTCGGTGCAAGGAGGAGTTTTGCCATGGTGACAGCAGGGCTCAAGGCTAACATAAACGGTGGAGCCAGCAGGATCTTCGCTGCAATTAGCTAGAGCATTTCGTTCAGCATGAGGCTGACCGTAGCGCTCATGATAGCCCTCGCCAATGATTCGACCGTCCTTTACAACAACAGCTCCAACCATAGGATTTGGGCTAGTAAATCCCATACCTTTTTCGGCCAGCTCTAAAGCCCTATGCATATAGGCTTCATCGGGATCTGTTACACAGTGCACGCCATCGCCACCGCCCTTTATAAACTAAAAATAAGAGTCATAAGGTCAAATGTGGTTTGGGGATTCATACATGCAATTTCATGTATATACAGTTTCGTGCACACAAAACATGCATATAAAAAACGCCCCGAACCGCAAATCCGCACTTCAGGGCATTGTTAAGCACAAAGCTATGCTGCGATCTTCTTCCATCCAGACTGTACTGTCGGCTCCGGAATCCAACCGGATCAGCCTTTGCAAGCTCGCGGGCTATACCGCCGGTGGGGACTTTCACCCCGCCCTGAAGATCAGACCTCCCAATGCTAGCCTGCAAACTGTACGCATGTCAACCTCACAGCTGACCCAAAAAGCGCAACATGTGGAGGCAAGGGAGGCAAGGGGCAAGGCAGCGAGGGGCGAGAGGCGAGGCGACGAGGCGAGGTAACAAGACGACAGGGTGAAAAACAAAAGGACAAGGCGTGCGCAAGACTCAAGACGAAGGGCTTGTACAAGACGAAGGGCGTGCGCAGGGCAAAGGGCGCGCGCAAGACAAAGAGTTTGATTTTTGTGGAGCGGGTGACGGGACTCGAACCCGCGAATACCAGCTTGGGAAGCTGGGGCCTTACCACTTGGCAACACCCGCAACGTAGCCGCTCAATACAGCAGATGAAAGTATAGTGCAAATTTCTTTGAAAAAGTAAGTCCACTCCTACAAAGTTCGTTAGCCGCCCGGATTTGTACTTTGGTGCCGTAACCTCGTGCTCTTTGTCTAAAGAGCGCGACAAAGTTTACTGAATGTCAAACAAACTCCCTGTAAGCCCAAAGAAAATCAGCAACACCGCACCAACAGCAATTCGATACCAGCCAAAGACTGAAAAGTCGTTTCTCTGTATATATCTCATGAGAAATCTAATGGCTATCATCGATGTAACAAAGGCCACAACAATGCCCACAATCAACACCATGATTTCGATGGAAGTCATGGTAAGACCATCAAGGAAAAACTGCAGCGATCTAATCAATCCCCAACCAAGCATCACGGGAATTGCTAGAAAAAAGGTAAATTCAGCAGCCGCTGAGCGCGAAACTCCGCAAAGCATGCCACCGATGATCGTTGATCCCGAGCGACTAGTGCCAGGAATTATCGCGAGCATCTGAAACAAACCAATCTTAAAAGCCGTTTTAAAATCGATGTCATCTACATTGTTGATCTTGAATATGCCGTCTGGATCGGAGTTATCACTGTCGGATAGCTGTTCGTAGGACTGAGCTGCAGCAGAAAGCTTGTCGACACCATACTTGTCGTCGTCATACACATCATCTGTCTGAGATGCCGCAAGTTCTGGCATCGCAGCCTCTGATATCACAGATTCTGGCCTCATAACCTTACCGGTTTTGGAATCACGAACATGCTTTCCAACTGCCGGCAACAAAGCAGCCTTTTTGCGGTTATGGCGCTCCAAAATAATAAAGATCACACCATAGAAAATGAGCATTATCGCCACAGTGACCGCATTGTAGAAATTCTCGGTAACCCAATCATCGGCTATAACAAAAATAATTCCAGCAGGAATACATCCAACTACAACCTTGGCCCATAGCCTCCAAGTACCGCGACGCTGAGCGGGAGTCTTTTTTCGCGAAAAAGGATTGAGCTTGCTAAAGTACAGAATAATGACCGCCAGAATCGCACCAATCTGAATAACCACTAAAAAGAGCTCCAAAAACTCAGGCGAAACATTGAGTTGAACGAATTCGTCTACGACAATCATGTGTCCAGTAGACGATATAGGCAGCCACTCAGTTATGCCCTCGACAATTCCAATGACAAGGGCCTTGATAGCTTCTTCAATCATTCTGCTTTATTCCTTACACCAATTCTGCGTGCGAGCTCTCTCGGGCTGCACCTCGCTTATAGTTTGCGTAAGCGCACTCACTCTTGAATTTGGCGGTACGGATTCTGTAACAAAGGCGCTTCCGCCAATAATCGAACCCCTACCAATCACGGTTTGCCCGCCTAACACGCTGGCGTTTGAGTAGATGGTGACATTGTCTTCAATAGTTGGATGACGCTTTTTCCCCGAAAGCCTCTGCCCACCTCTGGTCGAGAGAGCCCCAAGAGTTACACCCTGATAGATTTTGACATGCTTCCCAATCTCAGTGGTCTCACCAATTACTACACCAGTGGCATGATCAATAAAGAAATACTCGCCTATAGTTGCTCCCGAATTAATATCCACACCGGTATTGGAGTGAGCATACTCGGTCATGATTCTAGGAATCAGTGGGACATCTTGCACATATAGCTCGTGGGCAACGCGATAGACAAAAATCGCAAGGAAACCAGGATATGAGAAGATAATCTCTTCTTTGCTTTGTGCGGCAGGATCCCCATCAAAAGCAGCCTGAACATCCTTTAACAGCATGCTTTGTATGTAAGGGATTTTCTCAAAAAAGCGATCTGCTACTTCTTCAACCTTTGCATCTACATCTTCGGTGCTGCCGTTTTTTTCTTTACGAAAGAGAAAGGCTTCGTGAAGTTGTTTGCACAGTGTTTGTCTAATGCGAATTAATGTCTCGCCAATAAAATACTCAGGATTTGATCCTATAGATATTTCGTCGCCAAAATACCTAGGAAACATTACTCTGCGAATATCGCCGATCATATTGATTATTTCCTGACGGCTGGGAAAGTGCCTATGCGGATCGGAGAAAAAGATCTCCTCTGCGTTGTAATTGTTGGCTATCTGGCCCACAATTTTCTCGATGTCAAACTGAGACATCTACTCTCTCCTCCCAAAAATGCGCTGCCGTAAAAAGCCTGACTGCACAAAACAGTCCTGAGGCCTTGGAGCGAGCGTCTATCAACCCTAGAGCGTTTGTCGACCTTGAAACGCCTATCGCGGACCCCAGAATGAGCGCCCATCAATCCTAGGGCATCCACCCTAGGGCAGCCACCAGCCCTAGGGCAAGCACTCATCGGCCCTAGGACATTACCCATCGACCCTAGGGCGTAATGATAACAAGTGAAGCAAAATGGACTCAAAGGCGAGAAGAAGCGGTGTCTACATCGGCAATCGCTTTGCGGACAACTTCGGAAAGCGCCGGATCACGCAATGCCATTTTGATGTTGGTTTCTAGCCAAGTAGAGATTGTTCCGGTGTCAAATCCATCAGTTGGGTCAATCACCAAGGCATACATCTCTTCCTCGGCAAGAACCGCATCTAGGGCATCTGTAAGCTGAATTTCTCCGCCTGCTCCAGGTTTTACCTCGCGTAGCAGCTCCATAAGCCTATGGGAGAGCAGGTAGCGGCCAAAAATCGCCAAATTAGAAGGAGCTTCATCAACTGGAGGCTTTTCAACTAAAGCGTCGATCTTCCAGACATCATCCGATACAGCTTTACCCGAGATGATTCCAAACCTGCTGGCATCTTGGGGTGGAACCGGAAAAACGGCAATAACATTGGCACCATTGTGCTCATCGTGAATCTGCTTCATGCGCTTCAAAATCCCATTTTCAGGAACAATTACATCGCCCAAAAGAACGTAGAAAGGCTCGTCTCCTGATTCCTCGTCGGCACACAAAACGGCATGTCCTAGCCCCAGCTGTTCATCCTGATAGGCATACCCCACAGGGAGCTCTCCTGCATAATCCACTGCATCGGCAAAATCAAGCTTGCCCTTACTGCGCAGATGATCAGACAGTTCGGGTGCAGGCGAAAAGTGATCTTCGATCGAAGTCTTGTTACGACTGTTCACAACAACAACTCTGTCGGCACCCGAATCAATAGCCTCTTCTACCACATATTGAATAACAGGTTTGTGCAAAACCGGGAGCATCTCCTTGGGCTGCGATTTAGTAATTGGCAAAAATCTTGTTCCTAGACCCGCTGCCGGTATGATAGCTATCATGTTTCAGTTTCTCCTATGTCTGTTGGTGAATATAAGTTGCATCTAATATCTAATGTCTAGCGTCCAACACAGCTGCATTTAAACCCTAAACCACGCAGCACTCCCACGCAGTGCCCAGTGCGGCATGTGTGACACCCAGTACCGCACACAACTCCCAATGCAGCACGCAGTGCGGCATATGCACATGCGACACCACCCAGTTAACTTAGCTTAAGATCAACTAGATTTAGAATCTGGCACCAAAATCTTCTCTATCTGCCCCACATACCCTATCGAAACATTTCCCTGAGGGTAGCACTTATCGATGATCGACTTGTCTTTGAATAGTTCCAGATCAAGCTGCTGAACATATATAACCTTGCAAATCAATACGCAAAACGCCTGCTCATAAACCGGATCTCCCTCATAAAAGATCAAATCGAGATCGGTCTTAGCGAGCTTATCCTCGTCTCTGCCCGAATGCCTACCCAAATAAAGCATCGCATCGGGATGATCTTTGATAAAAGAAACAGTAAACCTGCCGCTTGCATCAATAAATTCCTTGGTATATCGACTAGGCCTAATGTAAACAGTGGCCACAGGACGATTCCACAAAAAACCAAGTTGAGCCCAAGCGGCTGTGAGCATGTTTGTGCGCCCATCACTTGTAGCCGAGACAAGGCTATAATCAGTGCTCAATTCGTGAATGAAATTGACATCGCAGTCCTCTATATTGATCTCGCAAAATCCCATAGAGCATATCTCCTATCAGAGTAGGTCTTGTGCTTAAGCGATAATAGCGCATGATGCCAAAAGGGGCGCAACAAAGAATGTGCTTTTCATACAAAAACTTTTGATATGAAAGCTGTCTAGGATGGCCGGGATGGTGCAAATTACAGATAGCTGGTTTGATCTAGCCAAAATAGCCGATTCAGGTCAGTGCTTTAGGATAGTTCCTTGTTCTGAGGGACAGTTCGTGGCTCTTTCGAAAGATCGCTTTGTGTATGCCAGGCTTAGCTCAGGCGGATTTTGGGAACTGGACTGTAGCCAAGAAGAGTTTGACTCGTTTTGGCGCATCTACTTTGACCTAGATCGAGATTATGAAAGCTGGATAGACAGCATAGATCCCAAGGACGAATATCTTTTGGCCTCCGCAAAAGCCGGATGGGGATTGCGCGTGCTTAATCAGGATCCATGGGAAGCACTCGTGAGCTTTATCATCTCTCAAAGACGATCGGTTTCATCGATTACTAGTTGCGTAGAAAAACTTTGTCGCTATTTTGGTGATGAAATTGGCAATGCTCGTGGCGCTCGTGACGCTCAGTGCGAACTGTTCTCGTTTCCGAGACCTGAACGCCTAGCTGGTCTTTGCAAGGATGATCTACGCAACTGTTCGATGGGATATCGCGACGATTATGTGTTGGGTGCAGCTCGCATGGTTGTAAGCGGCGAGCTAGATTTGGACGCAGCCGTCAAAATGGAAGATCAAGAACTGCTAGAGGAGCTAATGAAGATTCGTGGTGTTGGTATTAAGGTTGCCAACTGCACGGCTCTTTATGGATTTCACAGGCTGGGCCTAGTTCCTGTGGATGTGTGGATAGCAAGAGTGCTAGAAAAACATTATCCCCTAGGTTTTCCAGTGGATCGCTATCCTGGATATGCAGGCTTTTTGCAGCTGTTGATGTTCTACGAAGCTAGGCACCCATTGCCACGGGGGTTCACTACCACAGACATTTGAGTGAGCGAGGGAGTCCACTGCTACGGGTGTCCATTGCTACAGGAGTCCACTGCTACAGGAGTCCACTTCCACAAGGAGTCACTGCTACAAGCACCCATTGCCCACGAGAACTTGAGTAAGTGATAAGATCAATCCCGCTGTCTAAAACTATCTAAAAGCAAAAGACAGCTTTAGATTGTTTTTAGTGCTCGAACAAATCAGCAGAACAACGGAGCGGCAAGATGGAACAAAGATTTGATCAGATAAGCAAACGGGTAGATGATTCTGCAATTACCCGCTACAAAAAACGCTTGGATGCTAAACATCCAATTCGCGAACGCGATCTGCGTTTTCCGGGAAGGGCTACACTGCTCGGTTGCATCTGGACCAAACTGGCCATGATACTCATTACTGTTGCCTTTTTGATCATGCATTCCGTTGGACTAGATGGCAACAATTCCATCGAAAACCCTCTGGCTACTTGGTTAATTGTCAGCGATGTGGCCATGGGCTGTACAGTCTACTCGGTTGTGTCTATGTTTACATACTGCTATCTCAGAACTAAAAGCCCTGCTCTTGGCATAATTCTTTTTGTTGTTGCTTGCGCAATTGTTGTCCTTGGCTTTGTGCTGTGGGAGGCAATGTCTACTAGTGGTGGATTTCCCCGGATAATTTCGATTGCATTAATCATTACTTCCTTACTTTCCTTTGTTACGGATATATGGGGGTTTATCACCTATAACAAAAAAGCCTCCTAGGACAAAATGCTCAAAATGCCCTAAGTCCCTAAACCTAGGCCTGTCCTGAGTTCTTAGGCTTGTTTCATGCATTTGGATCTGTTCTACGCACTTGAAAAAATAGAAGCCATAGCTTAATCTCCTGTCGTACTGTATGACGGGAGGTTTTTATGGATCCTATAGTTTCGAGCAGAGTTCCGGAAGCATTGCGAAACAGGGTTAACGCACGCTTAAAACAAATGGATTCTAGTCCTACTGAGCTTATTAACAAAGCTTATGAATATGTTGATTCAACAGGAATGCTGCCCATCTCTAGTGTTATACCGCCTCCAGGAAAACGCCAACTTTCCTCCAAGCAAAAAGCTGAACTTCAAGATGCCATCAAAAACGAAACCTTTGCTGTGCCAGAAAGTTTCTTTACTGAGAGCACCTACGACGAATTACTAGAAGAAGAGCTTAGGGGTTCTTATGAAGCTCTTTTGTGATACCAACATCATCATTGATTATCTCGCACGCAGGAAACCCTTCTTCGATGATGTCCTAAAGCTACGAATAGCTGCGATGTTTGGAGATGTTGAATTATGGGCAAGCATCCAATCTTTTGTGGATACGGAATATATTCTTCGCCGCACAATTCCAATAAGAACTCTGCGAAAAATGTTAGATTCTTGCCTACATTTTCTTCATGTATCCTTACCTGTACAGGATAGTCTCAGTGTAGGACTTCAGTCGGATTGGCCCGATTTGGAGGATTATCTTATAGCGCAGTGTGCCCTTGAACAAGGAGCACATTATCTGATAACGCGCGACACAAAAGGGTTTAGTAAATCGGTAATTCCAGTTATGTCTCCCAAAAAATTCTTACTATTTGCAGAAAATGAACTGGGTATTACTTACGAGAAGCTTGAGCTAACCTAGCTAGATGTGCTGCTCAAATAAAGTACCCGCACAACTTTGGTCTCTTAGATTTGCCGAGATATCAAGTTCAAAAAAATCCAAGTAGAAAAAATCCTCAAAAAAGATCCGGGAGCCGAATCGGGTGCGGGTCGATTCAGACTCCCAGATCTTTAAAACCGTGCTCTATTCTACTTTTTCTATTCTACTTTTACCACTTCTTGGGGATGATATTTGCCCTATTGAGAATCTCGGTGACATCCTCCCACTTATTCAAAGCATATACGTGTATGCCCTCAACACCGAGCGACATATACTCCTCAAGCTGCCAAACCGTATACTCAATACCCTCTTCACGGAACGCCGCTTTGACCTCGGGAAGCTCATTGCCATCGGGGTCGGTATCGAACCAGTTGTGCGAGAAGACCTCGGCCAACTTGCGTGGAATGGCGCAGCCATTGCGAGACAGGCACATGTTAATAACAGAATCCTTTATCAAAACCGGCATAACACCTACATCTACCGGCAGAGTAATTCCAGCTGCGCGGATAGCATCCAACCAATACTTAAACTGCTCCATGTCGTAGGTAAGCTGGGTCATGATAAAGTCTGCGCCCTCGTCCTGCTTTTGCTTGAGGTGAGCAATATCAGACTCAAGACTTCGAGCAGCAATATGTCCCTCGGGGGATCCAGAGACTGCGATCTCAAACTTATCGCCAAACTCATGCCTTATAAACGAGACCAAATCGGTGGCGTAATCAAAGTCACCATTGGTTCCAGTCCAACCATAGGGTAGGTCGCCACGCAAGGCGAGCATATGAGTGATTCCATTGTCTAGATAGGTCTGGAGCTGCTCGATAACCGTTTCTTTGGTATGACCGATGCAAGTGAAGTGCGTAACAGCGATTGTGTCGTTGTCAGCGCCCTCGATAAGTTTGCAGACATCGAGGTTTTTACCCACGTTGGTTCCACCAGCACCATAGGTACAGGAGATGTAGTCGGGATGGAACTCATAAAGATGATCAAGCGTTTCTGGTAGAGCATCCATTGCCGCGTCAGTTTTAGGTGGGAACACCTCAAAGGAGAACACCGTTCTGTCGAGCATCATGTCAGCGAGTCTAGTCATATCTCTTGCCTTTCAGTAACTCAGTTGACCAGCAGTATCCAGATCAGATCACGCAAAGAACCACGAAGAAGCACTTTTCAACAGCTCAAAAAGTCGCTCAAAAAGTGCTTCTCGAGGGGTGTTTGTTGTCAAAATGCTTGTTTATTTGAAACCCACGTGGCCTTGCCATGACCATCTGCAAAACCTGCACACAAAACACGTGTGCAAAAACACGGGCTGTAAGATACCAGAACTGAAAAAAGACGCTCCAAAAAAACTTTTCACGAACTTAATGTTGTAATTCTTTTTGTAGTGAAATCATTTAATTGTGAAACAACAAAACTTCAAAGGCCAAAAACTTGCTGGATCAAAACACGCTTCTAAGAAATATGTCCATAAAATGGGACATAGTAGCTATTTTTTATCCGTTATCTCGTCCTGAAACACCAAGATTATCCTAAGCCCCGCAAGAACTGCTTCCCTCCTTGCAGGCCATCCAATCCCTGTGCAACATCAAATAAAAGTCATAACCACCAGAAACATTTGCGCAATCAAAGCCTTCTTGACTCAGGATTCTGCAGGCTAGATAACTGCGCAAACCGCCGGCGCAATACACTAAAATTCTGCGATCCTTTGGTAGCTTATCTAGCATCTCTCGCAAATCATCTAGCGGAAAATTTTCCGCCCTTTCAATGTGCCCACGGGCATACTCATCTGGAGTTCTAGTGTCTATGAGAATAGAAGGTTCATCGTCGTCATCCTCATCATTGTCATTGTCGTTGCCTTTGAGGAATCTAGATGTATTAGGATCGCTTTGCTTTAATGCATCGACCCAGTGAACCTGTTCCACCAAATCATCCAATATGTTGCAGATTACAAAACCAGCCACGTTTACAGGATCTTTTGCAGAAGAGTATGGAGGAGCATAAGCCAAGTCGAGTTCTGTCAGATCATAGGCAGTCATATTTGCCCGAATTGCTGTAGCTAAAACGTCGATGCGCTTATCTACTCCATCGTATCCGATAATCTGAGATCCAAGAATGCGGCCAGAGCGAGTATCAAAAACCACCTTTATTGTCATGTTAGATGCGCCGGGATAGTAAGCGGCATGTGAAGCTGATGTCAGAATTACGTAGTCGTAATCCATCTCAGCGGCTCTTGCTGTCTTGCAGTTAAGGCCGGTGGTGGCAATGCTGAGGTCAAACATCTTTATGATTGAGGATCCCTGCGATCCATTAAACTCGCTTCCGATTTTGCAGATCCCCTCGGCCGCGATCCTTCCCTGTTTATTTGCAGGACCTGCAAGCGCAATTAAGGCTGGGTTGCCGCTAACGTAGTGCTGTACTTCTACAGCATCACCTACTGCATATATATCAGGATCGCTCGTGCGCATATGAGAATCGACCTTGATCGATCCCTTCATACCAAGCTCAAGACCAGCATCAGCAGCCAATTTGCTATCTGGAATAACACCGACTGCGATTATTGCAATATTGGCCTCAAAGCGTCTGCCGTCATCGGCAATGGCAGCCGTTGCCCGCTTTCCATCTTTGTCTGTGCACTTCTCGAATCCCAAAATATTTGTGTTGAGCACCAGATTGATGCCTTTGTCGCGCATGTGGTTGTGGAGTATGGCGGCCATATCAGCGTCAAGCGTGGGCAACACGTGATTGCTGCGCTGGATCACAGTAACATTTAGGCCACGTTCAGTTAAATTCTCGGCAAGCTCTAGCCCGATAAAACCTCCACCTAGCACCAGCACAGACTTAGCCTGCCTTTGCTCGATAGCATCACGAATTGCAAAAGCGTCTTCGAGTGTGCGCAGAGTAAAAGTCGAATCTTCGTCTACACTCGACAGGTTAGGAACTTCCGCCACAGCGCCGGGAGAAAGAATCATCTTGTCGTATGTCTCGGTATATTCGGGATGACCGGGTTCTGTAAGCTTGCGAATAGTCACGGTCTTGGCTTCGCGATTTATCGAAATAGCCTCTTGACCAACCCTAACATCAATACGAAAGCGCTTTCTTAAGCTCTCCGGCGTTTGCAGCGTTAGTTGGGTTTGATCAGTTATCACATCTCCAATGAAATACGGAAGCCCGCAGTTTGCATACGAAACATAGCTCGAGCGCTCAATAATGATGATCTCGGCATGTTCGTCTAGTCTGCGTAATCTCGCTGCAGCTGTAGCGCCTCCTGCAACGCCCCCGATTATGACAACCTTCACTTTTAGTCTCCTGTCATAGTGTTCCACAGGTTTATGGCCTCTATGTGCCTAAAGCTGGAGTGAGTATAGCGCTAACAATTGTTAACGGGAGAAAGATCCGGCAGCGGATATTTGGTGGATATGACGGATGTGGAAAGTTGTGCTAGGTGGCTGCCTATTTGATGCCGATTTGAAAAAGTTTGAAAAGGCCTGAAGTTGGAAAATTGAACTTTTTGAAGTTGACATCTAAAAATTGAACGCTATTCTTACTTAAGTTCAATTTAGCTTTTATGAAAATTGAACTTAGTTGTAGAAACGAGGTGTCTGCTCTGTCAAATAATTGACTAAATTGAACTTGGCTTTGCATTTTTATTCTAAGAGAGGAGATTTGATGCTGCATCTAATGCCGCATCTGGTACCGCAGTTCTCACAATGCTGCTGGGTCGCCGAAGGAGCCGCTGGAGCTGGTGGGGCTGGTGGAGCTAGTGGAACCGCTGGAGCTGCTGGAGCCGATGGAGCTGACGAAACCAAAGATCCCAAAAGTTCAAAAACAGTTCTTGGCAGCTCTAACAATAAAGACTTTGCCAGCAGACTGGCTCAGGCAATGTCGCGTAAGCAAATGAAACAGGCTGACCTTATCCGAATTGCTCAAAACAGAGGTTTTAAGCTAGGAAAGAGTCAGGTGAGCCAATATTTAAGCGGCAAAACTCTTCCCAGAAAAAAGGTAGCCGAGCTACTCTCGAACATATTAGAGGTTGATGTTGATTGGCTGCTTTCGGGCCCAGACACAAGTTCAACATCAGACACAGGCCAGAGCTCTGGCACAAACTCGCCATCAGCCACAGGCCCAGCAACAGCCACAGGCCCAGCAACAGCCACAGACTCGAAACCGAACACAGACCAGACATCAAACACAAGCAAGTCCCGTACAGGCAGCAATACAATCACCAACAACACAGTTAAAAAAAGACAAAGGAGACGATCCATGCGTGAATTCAAAAAGTCTAGCAAGCTCGATGATGTTCTATACGACGTTAGAGGACCAGTTGCAGACGAGGCAGCACGCATGGAAGCTGAGGGGCTAAGAATCCTCAAATTAAACATTGGAAATCCGGCTCCTTTTGGTTTTCGCACACCCGATGAGGTCATCACAGACATGCGTCAACAGCTGCCCGAGTGCGAGGGCTACTCCGATTCGCGAGGTCTGTTCTCGGCCCGTAAGGCAATCATGCAATACTCGCAGATAAAGAAGATTCCCAATGTGGATATGAACGACATCTATACCGGAAATGGTGTTTCGGAGCTTATAAACCTTTGCATGCAAGCTCTGCTTGACGACGGAGACGAGGTCTTGATCCCCTCTCCCGACTATCCTCTTTGGACAGCAGTCACCACGCTTAGCGGTGGAGTCCCCGTGCACTATATATGCGATGAACAGGCTGAATGGTGCCCAGATATAGCCGATATGGAATCTAAAATCACCTCGCGCACCAAAGCCATCGTAATTATCAATCCCAATAATCCAACAGGTGCAGTTTATCCGCGCGAGATCTTGGAACAAATCGTTGATCTTGCCAGAAAGTATGAACTGATGATCTTTTCGGATGAGATCTACGATAGGCTCTGCATGGACGGCTATGAGCATGTATCAATTGCTTCTTTGGCTCCCGATCTGTTTTGCGTTACCTTCTCGGGTTTGTCAAAGTCTCACATGATCGCAGGTTTTAGAATTGGCTGGATGATTCTGTCAGGAAATAAACGCTGCGCCAAAGATTTCATTTACGGCATAAACATGCTTTCTAACATGCGGCTTTGTTCAAATGTGCCTGCGCAGTCGATTGTACAAACCGCTCTGTGGGGACATCAGAGCGTTGAAAGCTACGTTGTCCCTGGTGGACGTATTTACGAGCAACGCAATTTTGTGTACGAAGCCCTTAATGCTATTCCAGGAATAACAGTTGTAAAGCCCAAGGCAGCCTTTTATGTCTTTCCTAAAATGGATACAGAGAGATTTAATATCCGTGATGATGAGCAATTTGCCTTGGATCTGTTGCACGAAAAGCGGATTTTAATCACACGTGGCGGTGGCTTTAATTGGGATCACCCAGATCACTTCCGCATCGTCTATCTACCGCGAATGGAAGTTCTTCGCGAGGCTATGGAGGATCTAGCCGACTTCTTTGCGCATTATCGGCAAGCATAGACAGACACAAGACAGGCATCCATTTTTTGCCCAAGGGCAGTCTAAAGGACAGTTCTAAGGGCAGTTAAATGAGCTGATCATTGAGAGCTTCTTCTGAGGCTGAACTATTTGGCACTCTTTTTGATGTATGCAATTGCCTTAAAGCTAACTTAAGCTTGTAATATTTGGACGCGGACGGAACATCTGTCCGCGTTTGCTTTGGTGCTTTAGTGCTTTGGTGTGCCAAAAGTAAGGATAAATAAAAAGGAGCTTTTAAATGAAAAAGACACTCGTAGCGTACTTTTCTGCAACTGGAACCACCGCTAAACTCGCCAAAAAAGTGGCTAGTGTAGTTGGGGGAGATCTTTTTGAAATTCGTCCATCTGTAGCCTATACATCGGCTGATCTAAATTGGAACGACAAGAATAGTCGTAGCACAATCGAGATGGAAGACCCCAGCTCTCGTCCCGAGATAGCCGAGTTACCCGGTGATCTTTCGGCTTATGACACGGTCTTTATTGGTTTTCCGGTTTGGTGGTATACAGCCCCGCATATCATCTGGAATTTTGTTGAGTCGGTAGACCTTGCTGGCAAAAAAGTTATTCCCTTTGCAACATCTGGTAGTAGCCCGCTAGGTAAAACCACATCTGATCTTTCTGCCCTAACTGGCTCAGATGTTGAATGGATTGACGGAAAAGTTCTAAATGGAGCCAGTGAGTCACAGATTAAAAGCTGGATTGCGGATCTAGCAGCCAAGTTGTAGATTCTCTTTCTGCGCCCCTTAAAACGCGTTTTGATTCTATGACTGATGCCGAAATCCGCGCAGATCGCTTAAAGAAGCGAAAGTTGATGTAGCAAAATCTTACTCTAGCCAGTCAACTGTGCCAGTTTCGAGAACTCTTTCTAGTTCTGCCTGCCCCAACACGGGCACTCCAAGCCTATTGGCCTTATCTAGTTTGGAACCGGCGTTTTGGCCTGCTACAACATAACTGGTTTTTGAAGAAACAGAACCTGAGGTCTTGGCTCCAAATTCTTTTAAAGCTGCTTCGGCCTGCTGGCGAGACATTCCATCGAGGGTTCCTGTTAAAACAAAGGTAAGGCCTGCTAGCGTTTGAGCTTTGCTTTCGTCTAGCTCCTCTTCTAGCACAAGGCCCGACTCTTCTAAATCGTGCATCATGCGGATATTGGCCTCAACCTTAACAAAATTGCAGATACTTGCAGCAATTACTGGGCCTACTCCATCTACCTCAGCCAGCTCCTCGGCACTGGCCTGTGCAAGCTTCCAAAAACTGGGATAAACCTTAACCAGAGACTCTGCCACGGTCTTTCCCACATTGCGAATGGATACCCCAAAAAGCACGCGAGCTAAGCCTCGAGCTTTTGATTGCTCGAGCTGATCGATTATTTTGGCAGCCTCAACGTGTCCAACCAAGGAGGGAACCTGCTCATAATCGCCAGTCTTTTCACGCTCCTTGACACTCATCTGGCGAGCATATTTCATAGACCCAGTCTCGAGATTGGCTATATCATCCTCACTTAGATGGTAAAAACCTGCAACGTCTGTGAGCTTACCAGCCTCAATGAGCTTGGAGATAACAACAGGGCCTAATCCATCTATATCCATTGCGCCACGGCTCACCCAGTGCTCAAGCCTAGCCTGAAGCTGAGCAGGACAATCGGATGACACACAGCGAACAGCAGGACCATCAGAGTCGGCATAAACCGGCTCACCACAAGAAGGGCAGTTTTTGGGCATCCCAAAAGGCACGGCATCAGATGGCCGCATTTCGATTACAGGCCCCACCACCTCGGGGATTACATCTCCTGCCTTTCGGATAATAATGGTGTCTCCCACCATCACATTTTTACGCCTGACCTCATCGATGTTATGAAGCGTAGCTCTGGCGACCACCGAGCCAGAAACCCTCACTGGATCAAACTCAGCAACCGGAGTAAGAACGCCAGTACGTCCAACCTGCACCACAATTTCACGCAGAACAGTAGTGACTTCTTCTGGTGGAAACTTAAAGGCTATAGCCCACCTAGGTGCCCTAGTGGTAAAACCCAGCAACTCTTGATCTGCAAAAGAGTCGACCTTAATCACAACCCCATCAATCTCGTAAGGCAAACCATCACGCAGATCCATGGCATCCTGACAAAAGCCAACAAGCTCATCGCGCGACTCGCAAAGCTTGATGTTGGGATTAACATGAAATCCACAGGTTTTTAGAAATGAGAGCAACTCCCACTGGCCTGTCACAGGCAGATCGTCGGCACGAGAAATCGCATAAATAAAAGTCTCCAGTCCACGACTGCGAGTAACTTGTACGTCTTTTTGTCGCATACTACCAGCAGCTGCATTACGTGGATTTGCAAAGAGCTTGGGCAGAGAGTCGCTCCTCGAATGCTCTAATTCAAACTCCTCAGCCAGCTGAGTGTTGAGCCTCTCAAAGCGCTCCTTTGACATGTAGACCTCTCCCCTAAACTCAACTTTGGCTCCAGGATTAATCTGGGAGAGAGCCTCTGGGAACAGTTCGCGGGGAATATCGGATACAGCCATCGCGTTGACGGTGATGTCCTCGCCGGTGGTTCCATCGCCTCTGGTAGCTGCCTGAATTAGACGGCCCGAGTCGTAGGTAAGAGCGATAGAAGATCCGTCTATCTTGAGCTCACAGACATATCTTGGGGAGTGGCCTAAGGTCTTTTCGACCCTGTCCATCCAAGCCTCAAGCTCGTCTATATTCATCGCATTATCCAAGGAGTAGATTCGCCTGTCGTGCACGACGGGAGCAAAATGCTCCCCAACATATCCACCAACTTGCTGGCTTGGGGAATCCGCCGTTAAAAGCTGAGGATAGGCAGCTTCTAAGGAATGCAACTCGCGCATCAAAGAGTCAAAGGCCGAATCCGAAATCTCGGGTGCGTCCATCTCGTAATAAAGCCGGCTATTGTGCTCGATCTCCTTGCGCAGAGCCTGCACTCTTTCTGTGGCCTTGGCCAATGTGAGCTCCGGATCTTTGGGCGTGTCAGACATATGAGACTCCACTATCTTCTCCTCGAATCTTCCCCTTGTAAAAACTCCTTGCAAAAAACTTCTAGCAAAAATGAGGCTTACAAACCTTATGTTAAAGCAGAATTGGCACAACTGTTGGATGGGCGTGCGCAATACGCGGTGCATGAAGTACACGGTGCACGCAATACCCGGCACTCGCAATACCGGCACTCGCAATGCCCCGGCACTCGCAATACCCGGCACTCGCAATACCCGCACTCGCAATGCATGCTGGAATGCCAGAGTCGCAGCGCTGTCGATTTTAAGCCCCGAGCGGCTTGGATCTACACCTATTGTCTACACAAGGTGCTAATATCCTCGGAATATTAAATATCAAAACTTAATGTTGCGGAGAGTGAGAAGATGGCTCCAAGATCTGGCTCAGATTGCCATGCTTCCAAAATATTTACAATCTCGGGCTGGAGCGGTTCAGGTAAAACCACATTCTTAGAATCGCTAATCCCTGTGCTTGTCAACAGGGGCTTGCGAGTTGGCGTGATCAAACACCATGGTCACAGCTCACCAACAGATGTCGAGGGTGCAGACTCTGCTAGATATTCGCAGGCAGGAGCCAGCTGCACTGTTTTATCTTCGCCCATTGAGTACGTTGTAAGAAGAAAACCCGAGAAAGAAAAAGATTTGGCTGATCTTGCAAGCGAAATTGCCAATGAGTGCGACGTAATTTTGGCAGAAGGCTTTAAGAACCAAGCAATACGTCCAATAGAGCTTTGCCGCATGGCTTGCACTCAAAAAGCTGCAATTGATACAGCTAGACTGTTTGCTCTTATAACAGATAGCAGTACAAGGGCTGCCGAGGCACAAAAAGCAGATGTGCCCGTATTTGGTCTTAACGATGCAGACGAGCTTGCAGATTTCATTTGCTTAGAACTAGCTTGGGAGGCGAGATAGTTGGCTATAGATCACTTGGGGCGCAGCATCGAATATCTCAGAATCTCAGTTACAGATAAATGCAACTATAGATGCCTGTACTGCATGCCCGAAGAAGGGGTGCAGTTGATGTGTCATGCCGACATGCTCAGCATCGAGGAGATTTCACATTTTGTACGCATTGCTGCAGGCGAGGGTATTAAAACCATAAGGATCACAGGCGGTGAGCCTCTGGTTCGCAAGGGTATTGTCGATTTGGTAAGGCAAATCAATGGGATCGAAGGCATTGAGTCGGTGGCTATGACTACCAACGGAGCTCTGCTGCCTAAGATGGCCGCTGAACTCAAAGAAGCGGGGCTCAAGCGCGTCAATATCTCCTTGGATTCACTGGATAAAGACATGTTTTCCTACCTCACCCGCAGGGGAAATCTTGAAGATGCGCTTGCAGGAATAGATGCAGCATTTAAAGTGGGCTTTGATCCAATCAAACTCAACTGTGTAGTAATTCGCTCGCTTAATCAGGACTTTTTGAGCTTTGCACGCATGACAATAGAGCGTCCGCTGCATGTTCGCTTTATCGAATTTATGCCTGTGGGTCATCAGGCGGGTGTTCACGATGCTGGTTGGAACGAAAACGATGTGATTCCCTCCGACGAACTTAGGGAGATAATTAATACTGCATGTTCCGAAGCTGGCTTGGGTACCTTAGAGCCAGCAGGTAAGGTCAAGCGTCCTGAGGGAAGTGGCCCTGCCTCCTATTACAGATTGCCCGGTTCTCTTGGAACACTGGGATTTATCTCATCGATTTCAAATCACTTTTGCGCATCATGTAACAGACTAAGACTTACGGCAGATGGCTATTTGCGCCCTTGTCTATTTTCTGATGAGGAGTATGACGTAAAAACAGCTCTTCGCACAGGAACCGATGATGATGTAAGGAACGCCTTATATAGGGCGCTTCGCAACAAGCCCGATGCTCATCACAACAGGGTTGGAACCGACAGAAACATGTCTAAAATCGGAGGCTAAGATGACAGCAAATGACACACCGTCAGCAACTTCTAACTCAAGGCAATGGCCCGGTGGGCTAGATGCCGGCAAAGCACAAAATCCCGATGTTGGACGTGACACACTTACTCATGTAGATGAGCGAGGGGAAGTGCGCATGGTGGATGTTTCTAAAAAGGAGATCACTTCGCGCATGGCAATAGCCGAAGCTTCAATCTTTATGCATCCAGACACTCTCAGCATGATTGTGGAAGGAAAAGCAGCCAAGGGGGATGTGCTTGCTACTGCCAGGGTGGCTGGAGTCATGGGTGCCAAAGCTACATCTAGCATCATCCCGATGTGCCACCCACTAAATATAACCAAGGCCAAAATCGACATTGAGCCAATAAGTCCTGGACAGCGAGAAGATGGCCGCGTGGGGCTGCACATTGTTGCCACAACTGGAGTTGATGGCAAAACTGGAATAGAGATGGAAGCGCTTACTGCTGCCTCGGTTGCCTGTCTTACGATTTATGACATGTGTAAGGCAGTAGATCGAGGGATGGAGATAGAAGGGATTCGCCTGCTGCGCAAAGAGGGCGGGCGCACAGGGCTTTGGACTCGAGAGTAAGCGGTGCTTTATAACTTAGAACACAAGAAAAACAAGAAAAACAAGAAATAGGAGGCGGCAATGTCTATCAGGTTTGCAATTATCACATGCTCGGATACAAGGTCGATTGATCAAGACACTGCAGGCGCTGCTCTAGAAGAACTAATCCGCGAGCAGGGCTGGGAGGTCGCCAGCCACGTGATAGTCAAAGACGATCGCGAAACAATAGGCCGCGAGATCATTAGAGCCTGCGACGAAATCAAGGTGGATATCGTACTTACCTGTGGTGGCAGCGGATTGTCCCCCAAAGATGTAACCCCCGAAGCCACAATGGATGTCTGTGATCGCAATGTTCCAGGCATTGCCGAGGCCATGCGTGCCTACTCGCTGACCAAGACTGGAAGAGCCATGCTATCGCGTGCCCTTTGCATGCAGCGCGGAACCGTGCTAGTTGTCAACCTCCCAGGAAGCCTCAAGGCTGCTAAGGAGAATTGGGAGGGAATCTATGAGCAATTTGATCATGCGGTCGGAATGATGGCAGGCCAAGGACACTAGCAGCAAGACATTAGAGATTTTAGAGGATTGCTGCACTCGATTTTAGAGGACTTCTAGACTGGATTTTAGAGGAAACTCAACATAGTTTTTAGAGGATTTTTAGAATGAGTATGTTGTGTTTTAGTGCGTTTTAGCCGCTATGTTTTAGCTACTGCGCTTTAGCCGTTACGCTTTAGCCGCTTTTTTATCTGAGAGTTTCTGTGGCTCTGGAATATCAGCAGCAGATAGCGCTCCTTCAAAGAACACCTGATACCAAATCAAAAACACATAGACAGTCCAGATTTTGCGACTATTGTCTAGGTGGCCATTGCGGTGTGCATCGAGAAGATTTATCAACTCGCCAGTGTTGAAGAAACTCTCAGCAGTCTCAGATTCAAACAGGCTGCGTACCCGGTTGTAATAATCGTCTTGCTTAAGCCACAACCTCATAGGCACCGGAAAACCAAGCTTTTTCTTATTTGCCACACGCTCAGGCAAAACTTCGTTTGCTGCAGTTCTTAAGGCATATTTGGTGGTAAAGCCATTTAAACGATGTCCCTCGCTAAGAGTGCGAGACAACTCAAAAACCCTGCGATCCAAAAACGGAACTCTGCTTTCGAGTGAATGAGCCATCGACATCTTATCTGCCTTGAGCAGGATATCTCCCGGCAGCCAAAAATTGCAGTCGATATATTGCATCCTCGAAACATCGTCTAGGCCCTTGGCATTAGCGTAATAAGGGGCACAGATATCTGCTGGGCTATCCTTTGCCGAGCACCTCTTGAGGATCTTGTTTCTCTCTTGCACAGAAAAGATATTGGCGTTTCCTATAAATCTTTCTTCTAGATCCTTGGCACCCCTAATTAAAAAGCCCCTACCCTTAACACTTCTGGGTAAAGCTCTAGCCACAGCAGCTGCAGCTTTTCTCAAAAAGCGGGGAATGCGTTGATAAGCTCCGAGCGACTGCGGCTCATGATAAATGTTGTAGCCACCAAAGAATTCGTCGGCACCCTCTCCAGAAAGCACCACCTTTACATCTTCGGCAACCATCTTGTCTAGGAAAAAAAGAGCCACGGCAGATGGATCGGCCAGGGGTTCGTCCATGTAATACATAACAAGCGGAATCGAATCCCAGTAATCCTCGGGAGAAATTATCCTGTGAGTGTTTGCCTTGCCAAGTTCCTTGGCCGTATCAAGCGCATAGTCAATTTCGTTGTACTTGTTGTCGGCAGTTTCAAAACCAACGGTGTAGGTTTTATCTCCGGGATAGAGCGCAGCAATATAGCTTGAATCGATACCACTCGATAACAGCGAGCCAACTTCTACGTCGGCAACCATGTGAGTGTTTACCGACTCGTGCATGCTCTCTTTGATGGCCTCGACTGTATCTGCAAAGCTTCTGTCGGTCTCTGCAAGAGGCTGGGGCAGCGGATCAAAATACCTGTGAATCTGGAGCTTTTGATTCTCAAAAACAAAGTAACAACCGGGTTCTAATCTGTAGATCCCCTTAAACATGGTCTCCGGCAAAACCGAATACTGAAAGCTCAAATACTGATCGAGAGCTTCGTGGTTGAACTCTCGCTCGACTGCAGGATGTTCAAGAATGGCCTTGATTTCCGAGGAATACACAATGCCATCGAAAATCTTTGCGTAATAAAGCGGCTTGATTCCAAAAAAGTCACGAGCTCCAAAAAGTCTTTGTTTGAGGCTATCCCAAATTACAAAGGCAAACATCCCCCGCAAATGATCAAGCATCTCATAGCCATATTCCTCATATGCGTGCACCAAACACTCAGTGTCTGAGTCGTTTGCAAAAACGTGACCTTTAGCAATAAGCTCAGCTCTCAGCTGCTGATAGTTATAGATCTCGCCATTAAAAGTAACTACGATATCGCCGCTTTCGTTGCGCATGGGCTGAGCACCATGATCCAAGTCGATAATCGACAATCTGCGAAAGCCAAGAGCTGCCGGCCCATCAAAAAACATACCTTCATCGTCTGGACCTCGATGAGCAATCGCTCGGGTCATATTCCCCAAAACTTCCTTGGCATCTGGAGTGTCGGCAACAAATCCTGCGATTCCGCACATATGAGTATTTTCTCCTGTTGCAAATTAAGGGCGACCCACTTTTGTCTCTGGGTCGCCCCGCATCTTGTCTATTTAAGCTCTATCCTGCAAAACTACACACTCTATCTCGCAAACGCAAAACGCCACAAAGAGTGCTCGTATTATCCACACGTATTGTCCAGTCGTACTATCCAGCAATCACCACTACGATCGCCATCATTTGGCGATTATCACCAACTAGCTCACCAACTAGCGATTATCAGAAACCTTGGCCTTATCTTCTAGAGCAGCCTGGGCAGCAGCAAGTCTAGCCAGAGGCACCCTGTATGGCGAGCAAGACACATAGCTAAGACCAATCTTGTGGAAAATCTTGACAGAATCAGGATCGCCGCCATGCTCTCCGCAAACGCCCAGCGTGATATCAGGATTTGTCTCGCGGCCAAGCCTGCAACCCATATCCACCAGCTTAGCCACACCAGAATCTACAGTCTCAAATGGATTGGCCGGCAAAATCTTTTGCGACAGATAACGCGGGATAAACTTGGACTCAACATCGTCACGCGAAAAACCAAAGGTGGTCTGGGTAAGATCATTGGTTCCAAAGCTAAAGAAGTCCGCAAATCTGCCGATTTCGTCAGCTGTAATTGCAGCCCTAGGCAGCTCAATCATTGTTCCGATAGGAATGTCAAGCTCAACGCCATTTTCCTCAGCAATTTGAGCAACTATCTTTTCGACCTCGCAACGTAGAATCTCGAGCTCATTTACAACAGAAACCAGCGGAACCATGATCTCGGCCTTGGGGTCGAGTCCTTCTTTTTTAAGCTCAGCCATAGCTGTTGCAATTGCTCTAGTTTGCATAACAGGTAGCTCGGGATAAAGAATTGCCAGACGACAACCACGCAGACCAAGCATTGGATTGGCCTCTGCCATGGCATCAATGCGCTCAAGCAGCTCCCTCTTAGCAGCAATTTCGCTCTTGTCGCCACCACTGCACTCTAACTTGGTAAGCTCCACCTCAAGTGCACGAGGATCGTCGAGGAACTCATGCAGTGGAGGATCCAGAAGCCTCACAACCACGGGCAGACCATCCATGGCCCTAAACATACCAAGGAAGTCCTCGGTCTGGGCAGTCAGCAAATCAGAGAGAGCCTTTTCTTTGACCGCAGGATCGTCGGTGAGGATAAACGACTGAATGATCGACTTGCGATCACCCAAAAACATATGCTCAGTGCGGCAAAGTCCAATGCCTTGAGCTCCAAAATCACGAGAAAGCTGGGCATCTGCCGGGTTGTCAGCGTTAGCACGAACACCAAGCTCACGGAACTCATCGGCCCACTCGAGCACCTTATCGAGATCCTCAGACAGCTCCGCAGGAGCTAGAGCGACCTCACCAAGCACCACAATTCCGGTAGTTCCATCAATAGAGATTATGTCTCCCTCGTTGATAACAACATCTGTACCAGCAACCTCGGCGCACTTGTTCTCGGCATCGATCTTAAGAGCATCAACACCACAGACACATGGCGCACCCATGCCACGAGCGATAACAGCAGCATGAGAGGTCTTTCCGCCATGGCTGGTAAGAATTCCCTCGGCAGCAACCATTCCTGCAAGATCATCTGGGGTGGTTTCCCAGCGAATAAGCACGCACTTGCGTCCATCCTCGGCTGCCTTTACAGCATCATCAGCCGAAAAAACTGCCTCGCCAACCGCAGCACCGGGGCTGGCATTAAGTCCGCTTGCAAGCACGTCATAGCTTGCAGAAGCATCAAACTGGGGATGTAGCAACTGATCGAGCTGCGCAGGATCAATGCGCATTACAGCCTCTTCGCGAGTGATAAGACCCTCATCGACCATCGAGATAGCAATGGCAATTGCGGCAGCAGCGGTGCGCTTACCAACACGGGTCTGAAGCATCCACAGCTTGCCTTGCTCAATCGTAAATTCGATATCGCACATATCGCGATAGTGATTCTCGAGAATCTTGAATACCTTCTCCAGCTCCTCGCCAGCCTCTTTTAAACCCTCAACATGCTTGAGTCCAGAAATCGGCTCGGTGTTGCGAATGCCTGCCACAACGTCCTCACCCTGAGCATTTACGAGATAGTCGCCATAAAACTCATTGGCACCATTGGCTGGATTACGAGTAAATGCAACACCTGTAGCAGATGTGTTGCCCTTGTTTCCAAAGACCATCGTCTGCACATTAACGGCAGTTCCCAAATCGTCAGAAATCTTATTTTGCTTGCGATATAGGCAGGCACGATCATTCATCCAGCTACCAAACACAGCACGAATTGCTAGGTTAAGCTGCATGTCGGGATCTTGTGGGAACTGAGCTTTGCCATCAACAACAAGCTGTGGATATTCCTCAGCCGAAACATTGTCAGAGAAGATCTGCTTAAAAGTAGTTACGAGGGATTCAAGATCGGAGGCATCAAGCTCGTTGTCTCCCTTAACTCCCCTAGCAATTTTGATGGAATTGATGGCATTTTCGAAAAGATCACCATCGACTCCCATAACCACATTAGAAAACATCTGAATAAAGCGACGGTACGAATCCCAAGCAAAGCGAGGATTGTCGGTTTGCTTGATAAGTCCCCCAATCGACCTATCGTTAAGACCAAGATTCAAAACCGTGTCCATCATGCCAGGCATCGAAAACGGTGCGCCCGAGCGAACAGAAACAAGCAGCGGGTCCTGCTCGTCACCAATCTTTTTACCCATGCGCTTTTCGAGATCTCGACGATACTCATCGATCGTATCCCAAACACCATCGGGAAACTCGTTTCCATTTCTGTAGTAATCCATGCAGGTTTGACATGAGATTGTAAAGCCCGGAGGAACTGGAAGGCCTATCTGGGCCATCTCGGCGAGGTTAGCACCTTTACCACCAAGAATGTCCTTCATGTCCTTGTTGCCTTCCGTAACGTTGTTGCCATCAGCATCTTTGCCAAAAGCAAATACGCGCTGCATTGAATCGGACACTTATGACTCCTTTGCAATAAGACATCTCAAAACATCGCATGACTTATCCATTGCAAATGCACTAGGAATAGTCATGCGAAGAAGCGAGCGCTTTGAGCACCCAAGCTAGAAATGATAGAACAAAGACCGCCTATAATCACAATTTAACGCCACAGGTACCCAAAGAACCGGCTACCGCACTTGCAAAAACCGTGTTTTTAAACCAAAAGCCGTGCTTATAGGCCAAAAACCGTAGTTACTTACCCAAATCCTTGCTCAATTGCATTAACTGGGCCCTCTCGTAGTACGTAAGAATTTCTCGCGCGGTATCTTCGATTGCACGATTGTCGGTGCGAATGATTATGCAGCCGATCTTGCGCATAAATGCCCTGGCCTGATCAAGATCGCGAGTTACATACTCTTCTCCTGCATAATTTTCCAAAAGCTTGGGATCTACATCGCCAAGACGTCGTGCGCGAATATCTGCCAGTATTTTTGGGCTGGACATCAAGCCAAAAATCCTCCACCTTTCAACATCATAGATTTGCTTGGGAGGCTCTACTCCTAGAGCCAAGGGGAGATTGGCAACTTTGTATCCAGCCGAGGCTAGATACATCGATAACGGAGTTTTGGATGTTCTGGACACCCCCATCAAAACTATATCGGCTTCGCAATACTCCTCTGGAAGACGCCCATCATCATGATCAACAGAGTAGTCCATTGCCTCAATGCGTCTGAAATATGCTTCGTCAAGCTTGCGATTGATGCCTGCGCGCAAAACTGGATTCGAGCCCGTAGCTTTTGATATCGCATCGATTGCTGGCCCCAAAAGATCAACAGACTGAATACGTCTTTCTGCAAGAACGGTAAATACTTTCTCCCTCACATCGGGAGCAGTAATCGTTACAAATGCAACACAATCTCCACTAGATCTTCCTCGCTCATCGAGGTAAGACCCAACCTGTTTTTCGGTAGAGATTTTAGGAAGACGCTCTACTCTGACTTTCTCGTCTTCAAACTGGCTGGCAGCAGCCGTTGCCATAGCTGCTGCTGTATCCCCCAGCGAATCGGAAATTATAAAAATCGTTAGCGAAGCGCTGATTGAAGAACTGATTGAGGCACTGATACTCATAGTATCCATACAATCTCCAAACATTAATGGCTAAAACACCTTTGGCATACTTGCTTTTAGCAGCAACTTTGCCCTTTTTAGGCAGATCATTATAATAAGCGCCTTAAGTTGCACGTAAAGATTCCGCGAAACACAGCACATGCAGCACCGAAACACGGCACGCACAGCACAAAAATTAAGGCAGTAAAGCAATAAACAAAGCGCGGAGGCGTTGCGGCTGTTGTCTTGGTACAAAGTTTGCCAAGATAGTTCTGTAACCGTAAGACAAGGGTTTTTATGCTTAGCTTTTCAGTACGAAAAGTAATAGTTGCGGCAATAACAGCTGTGGCGATGTTGATCGCATCTTGCTTGACTGTTTTACCCGTAGCTTGGGCAGACGATGATCTCGATAGCTTAGAGGCCAGGGTAGAAGAAACTGCACGAGCCTACAACGAAGCAGTGGCAGCTGTAGACGAGATAGACGCAAGAATTTCGGAGAATCAAGAAAAGATCGAAGCTTTGGAGCAGACGATAGAAAGTCAAAAAGACGACAGCAACGAAGCCTTAAGATCGCTATATAAATACCAACAGACGGCTCCTACACTTATTAGCCTCTTACTAACTTCTGATAGTGCTACCGAGGTATTCGATACCATGGACTTAATAAGCAGGTATCAGGAATACAATATGGACATCCTCAACGAACAGCAGCGTTTAATGGATGAGCTTGAAGCTGCCAACACAGAACTCGAGAGCGATAAGGAAAGTGCCCAGCAGGCTCGCTCAGAAGCAGAAAAAGCCTTAAACGATGCGCAGTCAGCACGTCAAGAAGCCATGGAACGAGCTGAAGCAGAAGCCGCAGCTCAGCTTGCAGCAGAACAAGAAGCCGAATTGGAAGCAGCTTCTGCTGAATCTTCTGAATCTTCGGAAGCATCTCAATCCACCGAAGAAACTAGCTCAGAAACAGTGACCTCAACTGTGTCTAGTTCTGATGTTAACTGGACAATGTCTTACAACGAATTCATCGAGGAATGGACTGCCAGAATAGATGCTTATTTGGCAGGATCCCCCATGGCTGGCCAAGGAAGAACCTTTGCTGAGGCTGCTTGGAATTATGGTGTGGATCCTAGGTGGTCGCCAGCAATTGCCGCTGTAGAGAGCAGTAAGGGAGCGTACTGTTTTAGGTCGTACAATGCCTGGGGCTGGGGTAGCTCCTCATGGTCGTCTTGGGAAGAGGCCATCGATGCGCATGTCAACGGCCTTGCTAGATTGTATGGTTATTCGCTTACCCTAGATGCGGCTAAAAAGTACTGTCCTTCTAATTACTCGCATTGGTACAACAGCGTGCTCAGCCAGATGAACTCTATATAAGTTCTCTAGGTTAGAGGCGGTTTAGCACGGGCTGCTAGGGGCGGCTTAGCCAGACTATCAAGGGCAGTTTAGTACGGGTTATCAAGGGTGATTTAGCAAGACTATCAAGAAGAGTTTTACAAAACTAGCTTTTTAGTCTTGCTATCGTTTCTCTTATACGCGCAAGGGCCTCTTGGGGATCCTCAACATCTACAACCGAAGAGTCTATCGGACACCTGCCATCACCTGTACGATTAATAATCATTTCTGTTGTTTTATCGTAGTACGCAGGTATTTTGTGCTCTTTAAGCACCCTAATTGCATCAACACTCATTACCGGAGCATACAGCGAGTGGGGATCGAGAAGGTATCTAGACGTGTCGCTGTTAGACTGAGTGATCATACCGAAGCACACAGGGTGGTTGCTTCAATTTGCGCAAGATATTCGACAGTACCTCACCGTCACAACAATAAAACTTACTCAAATCAAACCGTCAGCACTAAAAAACAACTAGACTTCAAGGCGATTACATGCCTTGGACGCTGGTAAACGCTAGTAAAGATGTATCGATTGGATTGCAGCCTGAAACTCAGGCTCCAAAGCTATATTTGAGATATCCACATCGGAATCATATCCTGAAATCGAAGGACTAACTCCAATTAACATCAGGCGATCATCTCCCCAAGATAGATAGATGTTATGGTCGTTATAAATCGAAGTATTCCAAATGGCGTATCCCACTTGTCCATCAATCACTATCTCTTCTATCTTGTGTTGATTGCTTTTAGAGTAGCTGTTGAGTATATCGTTTAGGCTAGAGTAACCAGACGGTAATAATCGATATGCATCCATGAGATCAGGAGAAATTACTAAAGTCACAGTTCCATAGACTGGCATCTCTGTAGTCAAAGAAAGGGTATACTCAGATACATCAAAATCCGTAAATCCAGCCATCTCTAGCGTGCTTACAGCAAAAGAAGACTCAAGAGTGCCTTCCCAACCTTGTGGTATCTCAACGGTTATGCCATCAAAACTAACAATTTCTCCTTCTGAGTACTCAATAACCACCCAATCATAATCGTCATTGTTTTCGTTTGAATAGGAAGATTCAGAAGAACTTGATGTGTCGGTATCGTCCTGAGACGAAAAATCAGAATTGTCTGAATAATCATCGCTTGACACAAAGTTACCATCGGCAACTTGAGTTTTGGAACATCCTGCTACAGCAAATACAGTCGTAACAAACATGGCTGAGATAAGTATCAAAACCAATCCACAAAAGGCAAAAGACTTCATGTCGCATGCACCCCAAAGAGACATCGATGACACATTTAACGCTCTGAAAATCTCTCAAATTGATCGCCCTAAACACCCTGTTTAATTGTTCCACCATTTTGTTGGTATATTTTAATGGTAAACGAACCTGCATTAACGGTAACTCTTCCAGTACTCATAGATTGCTCCACGTAAGCGAGACTAGAAACAGAGCTACCGCTTAATCCCATTCCATCAAACGAAAAGATTCTTTTAGAATTCAGTAACTTTCCAAACTCCGCGCCCCTAGGATTTAAAACAGTGCACCTTACGGCATCTGACACTAACGACAACAAAGCAAAAGACATAGAAGCTGAGGTTAAATACGTGGCCTTTTGGTCACAAAAACATGCAAGGAAAACCCAACACGAACGTCAAAAAGTAATAGATAAGGCAAAAAAGCTTGTAGCTAACCCTAGTGCTTATACCAAAGCTACTAGTTTAGTCTTGCTATCGTCTCTCTTATACGCGCAAGGGCCTCTTGGGGATCCTCAACATCTACAACCGAAGAGT
>CAZOMM010000007.1:0-40612 GCA_964581165.1 uncultured Coriobacteriaceae bacterium | reverse complement strand
ATTTATCAGCCAAACTACAAAAAATGTTTCGTCCTTTTCCTTTGGACTCATCTCATACACATCCAACTAGATTGAGCTTTATTAAACGTTATTAAGTCTACCTAGTTTGTTGAGGTATCTGCAAATATCTGTAGCCACCTTGTTAGCCGCTTTAAATTGTCACTATGCTTGCAATCACGTAATGAAATAAGCTTTAAGAAGAAAAAACCGCATGTTTAAATCAGAAGAAATAACATGCGGCAAAGTAAAACTATCCAAGCAATTGCAATCGCAATCGCAACTTAGACAGGCGGGGGTGCAGTCTACACACCCCCGGGCCAAATTAAGATTTCAATGAAGGAACAGAAATTTAGTGGAACTCCACTCAAACAAGCATTTGTTTTGAAGCAAAATTTCGGTGGAACATAAACTTAGTCGTAGAATGTCGCTCCGTAGTCGATAACCTCCTGCTCAAGAACCTTTTCTTTGCGAATGAGATTCTCATCTCCAATTGGTCCAACAAACATTCCACAGAAGGCGTATCCACCATCGGGAGCATACGTATCAATGGTATCTCGCACAGCCTGCCTGATTAGTTCATCCGGACAATCAGGTAAGAGAAGGTCTCCAGAAGGATCAAAGCCTCCCACTATCGCAATCTCACGACCCCACTTCTTCTTAAAGCCCAGCAAATCGTTCATAGTCTGCGCTGGATCCCAAGCTATAACACCCACCTCATCATGGCAGATCTCGATAAAGTTAGCAGCTAAGCCACAGTTGTGGAACTGAATCGGGATTCCGTATTCGTTTGCCTTTCTTGCGAGCTTCTTGTAGCAGGGTACGAAAAACCTCCTAAACATTTCCTCGCTCATAAATGGTGCCATCTGTGAGGCTGTATCATCTACAAGGAAAAAAGCGTCGGGTCTAAGATAATCGAAATACTTCTCTGCAATGTCTGTATAAAAGTCAGTGATGTAGTGAATAAGTGCTTCTACCTCTTCGGGCTCCTCAGACATCGCGATAAGTCCTTCAGTAAAGCCCATAAAAGATACGAAAGTTTGGAATACTCCAATAAAGACGTTCTGCGCCACAGCACTCACTGAGCGGTCGACTTTGAACATCTCGAGATCCTTCTTGGCCTCCTTTTCCCAATCAACATCACTAAAGTCTGGCACCTTTATCACATCGCGCCATTTAGTAATGTCATCGAGTATGAAGTTGTTGGGTTCAGGAAGCTTGGCACCTCCGGTCTCCTCGGTTCCAACCCATTTCACACCAAAAAGATCTATTCCGTCGCTGTCAGGCGGCATATGTGGAGCAGTGATCGAAGGACCCACAGGGATAAGCGGCATTGGCTCTTCGATATACAGCGGAAGTCCCACAGTCCAGATTGGTACCCACTCTGGGATCTCATGATTAAGCATCCGCATGTAATTTTCGCCGGGACTAAGTTTGCGATTCTCTGGTTTAGGCATATCGTCTCCCCTTCTAAAACGGACATACCAGACCTTTGCAATTGTATATTTCAAAGCATTAACATTAAGCGCTTTTGAAAATTCGAGTTGAATCTGTAGTTTATAAGACCCAAAACGGTACGAATTAAACCTTGCAAACAAAAGGGGAGTTCTGCTAGACAGCCATTACGTAAAGTTTGCTTATCTATAAATTAGCACTACAAATATAGCTGGCATAGCTAAAGCAGAATTGACAGGATCACAGAGTGGGTGCGCAGAACGCCGGCGCTAGACTCAGGCAGTCTTAGCCGGCTTTGAATCCCGCTTCGATCCTAAGGGAGAACATAGCTGCCGTGTCGTAAGCAAGTCCTCCAGGATCATCAATGTCACTTGCCACGTTGTATCCCACTAGTCGCTTGTTGCCATCCGGCCCAAAATCAAATATGCAAGCTACAGTCATCGTCTCATCTTCGCGTATTTCGACCTCTTGGCCTTCTGATGCCTGTGGTACACCTGCCGAGATAAACAAAGTTCCATTAACCGCGATGGTATTGGCTATAAAGGCTCCTTTATAGGCGATATCTTTGGATGGTGTCTCTCCAGCCATCTCAGCTGCAATAGCTGCACCAGCGCACTGCCCTTGCAGTGCAGCAGTCTTCCAAATACCTATCACCCGATTTTGAGCAGATATCAAGTCGAGAGCCTGAGCAACGTCTCCAGCTGCATAAACATCTTGGTTGCTTGTTCGCATAAAGCTGTCTACTACAATCGCACGATCGATTTCGATAGTACCATCTTCGATAAAACTGAGGTTCGACCTCACACCATGGGCGACAACGATCTCATCGTATCGCTCAACATCCCCACCAGAAAATCTAACCTCTAGCTCTCGACCCAAAGCATTTTCGATAATTTCGACCGAGGCCATAGTCTGACCAAAACGCATCTTGAGGCCTTTTTGTGCCAAGCCCTTCTCAAAGCGTATAGCAGTCTCTGGTAGTGCACTAAAGTCGAGAATATGCTCATTCATCCCCACAAGCGACACATCAAGGCCTAGATTCAGCGCAGCCTCGACACTTTTAAGCGCAATCATCGAAGCTCCACTCACAAGCACTCGCTTGCAGGTCGATCGCTCAAATGCCTCCTTCATTTTTTGAGCATCGTCCATTGTTCTGAGCACCAGTGGATCGTAGCCCTCAACTTGCGGAAAACCAAAGGTTGCAGGCTTGGCCCCAATAGCTATTACGCATTTGGAGTATCTACAGCCATCCCCACGTTCATTTACAACGAGATGCTCTATTGGGTCGAGCTTAACAACCGGACTACCCCCACAAACTTCCACATCAAGCTCGTCAAGTTCTTCCTTACTCCAAGGAAAACATTGATCCCAAGTTTTCTCTCCGCCCACATAGTAGGAAGTAAGCATTGGACTATATGGAAGAATTTCGGTATCAGAAAAGGCAACAATGCGGCCCTTGTATCCACTTCGCCTAAGCGAGATGGCTACATTTACACCCGCAACACCATATCCAATGATTGCCACAACATCTGACACAACATCTCTACCGTCCACACCATAGTAGGCATGACTGTCATTTTCAGTACTTTTAGATATGGTAGACGTGAAAGCAAAAGCTTTTGCTTCCTCGGATTCTTTTGGAGTTTTAGGAACTGACACCATCATTTCCCCCTATGCAAATACCTGGGCAAGCCAAGGGCCATACTCCCCATACCACATGCTGCTAAGCTGCGAAAACTGCGTATCCCAATCAAAATTGCTTTCGAAGAGCAGTTCTGTGTAGTGTTTGTTGGAGATCTGTCTAGGCGATTGCATCAAGCGATAAGCATATGTGTATGTGCAAGTTGGGCACATGGTAACTACTGTAGATCCATCGGGAGCAAATGAAAGTTTTTCGTCTGATTGAGCTGCCTGTCTATTGGGATTAAAAGCGCTTACTGCTCCTCCAGATCCGCAGCATCCCTTGAATATCGATATCGACTCGTCTTCAGAAATCCCTAGAACCTTCCTTGTCTGATCTAGATACGTCCCATCTCTATCTTGACAAGACTTAGAAAGACAGATTGTTCCCGATGGCAGCTCCACCTTAGGCACAAAATCATTCTCGTGCAGCCAGGCAGCGAGCAGGCTCACTTTAATGTTTAGACCTCGGTCTTCTATGGTCTTGCGCATATCATTTGCACAACCTGGACAAACACAAACTAGCTCTGAAACACCAGCAGCCTCGATCTCTTCAGCATTGCGATCACAGAGAGCTTCGGCCCTTTGAAAAAACCCGGCACTTTTTAGTGAGGATCCACAGCAGCTATCTAGCATTGTGACAGAGGCACCAAGCTCCTCCATTACTGTAAATATTTCGCGAGTCAACTCTGGGCCATAGGCCGCAAGAGCACATCCAGGGAAAAATGCCGCATCAAAACCTGATGATGCCTCGTGATAATCATTGGCAACGTGTTTGCATAGATCCGGGTATCCAATCCCATGAATTGCACGATAAGCAGTAAAAATATCCCATTCTTGATCTACAAGTACACTCGCCCAGGCCTCGCGTTCAATAAGACCTAGGTTTTGAAAATCAACACGTGCACTATAGATAAGGTCGCAAACATCATTGTGAGCAAAGCAGGTGTTTTTGCATGAGGTGCAAAAAAAGCAACCGCGAACAGCACTAACAAGTTTTTCGTTCGATGCAATTTTTGCAGCAAGCTCTTCTTTTGTATCGGCTTCGCGCTGAGCATCAAGCATTGCCTTTGCGATATCCCCTAGCGACATCTCGTTGTTGGTTAGCGATTCGCAGGCCTCTATGCAATGCCCGCATCTTGCACAACTACCGGCAAACTTCCAATAGGCATCGGAACATTCAAGTAAATCCAACCCCATGAGAATTCCTCTTCCTAAATTCCTCTTCCCAATATCAACTCAATGTTAAACCAGAATTGACACAATTGCTGGGTGGGTGTACAGAAGCCGCGCTGGATCCGGGCAGTCAGACTTCACTTACGAGTCACGATCGTAAGACCATAAGCAAGGGAATCTACCAGAGCTTTCCAAGAGGCTTCGATGATATTTCCATCTACCCCAACGGTGACCCAACTATGTGTACCGCACCTAGATTCAATAAGCACCCTAACTACTGCATCGGTTCCACTAGATTCATCGAGAACTCTAACTTTAAAGTCCGTGAGACTAATCTTAGAGACCTGTGGGTAGAATCTGGTAATTGCATTTCTAAGAGCCACATCTAAGGCATTAACAGGGCCATTTCCCTCGCCCGTGGCAACAAATCTCTCACCATCTACTCTGATCTTGATGATTGCCTCGGTAAGAGAATGACCCTCGACCAACTTATCAGTGATCACACGATAAGACTCAAACTCAAAGATCGGAAAACCCTGGCCTAAACTTTGCCTAAATAGTAGTTCTAGCGATGCGTCGGCTAACTCAAAGGAATAGCCCTCACTCTCAAGGCTCTTAACTTTTTGCAGCAGATCCTTAACGCAGCTTTCTTCCTTGCCTAGTTCCAAGCCAAACTCAGCACATTTGGCAATTATCGAAGCCTTACCCGAAAGCTCGCTAACTACCACATGCGACATGTTGCCAACATCCTCGGGTTTTACATGCTCATAAGCACCACCCATACGCCTTAGTGCAGATACGTGTAATCCACCCTTATGAGCAAAGGCCGAAGATCCCACAAAGGGACGATTGGGCGGCAACGACCTATTAAAAACATCAGCAACAAAATTGGCAGTAGAACTAAGCTGACGACAATTCTCTTTTCCAATACATTCCAGGCCCATTTTTAACTCGAGATTGGCAATCACAGAAATCAAATCGGCGTTGCCTACCCTCTCGCCATAACCATTGATAGTTCCTTGAACCTGCATAGCACCTGCACGCACTGCCTCAATAGAATTAGCAACAGCCAAGCCGCAGTCGTCGTGAGCATGGATGCCAAGTTTGCAATCAGTAGCCGTCTGAGCAAAAGCCTCAAGTACCTCGGTCACTATCCTGCCAACCTCAAAAGGCATAGTTGAACCATTGGTGTCGCACAAAACTATCCTGCTAGCACCGGCCTTGGCCGCCTCAGTTATAACCTGCAAGGAATAGTTGGGATTAGCAAGATAGCCATCAAAAAAATGCTCGGCATCAAATAAAACCATTTTGTTGAGACTTGCCAAATACTCCACAGTTTGCTGCACCATGCGAAGATTTTCTTCTAAGCTGGTTGCAAGAGTTTGCTCAACATGTATTGCCGAAGCCTTACCCACTAACGCCACACAAGCTACCCCAGAATCAACGAGTGCGTTTATAGCAGGATCATCTTTAGGTTTTAGATCTTTGCGACAAGTCATAGAAAAGGCTACAAGCTTGGAGTTTTTTAAATCCATCTGAGCAGCTCTTCTAAATACCTCAGCGTCCTTTTCGTTAGATGCGGGATATCCCGCTTCGATAAAAGAGACCCCAAGCGTATCTAACCTAGAAATGATACGAAGCTTATCTTCAATCGAAAGCGATACCCCTTCGGCCTGTGTGCCATCTCTAAGAGTGGTGTCATAAATTTCGATCATAGCTGTCACTTGATTGATACCTGTCACTTACTGAAACAAATAAAACAAAAGGCCGGGGCGCTAAAACAAGGCTCATCCCCGGCCGTGGCATCTTGTCTACATCCTAAAAGACAACATTCTTTTGTTCTTTAAATCAGACGTTTTAGATCAGACAGTTCCAGTCCGAAAACTTCTCATTGCGTCCATTCAAAACGTCAAAGAATCTCTTTTGAAGATCCTTGGTAATAGCGCCTGGGCAGGAAACCTCACGCCTATCTATAGAATTAACAGGAGTTAGCTCTGCGGCAGATCCTGTCATGAACACTTCATCTGCTGTATAAAGATCGGTTCTAACAAGCGAAGCCTCATGCACAACATAACCTGCATCGCGAGCAATCTTGATAACAGAGTCGCGTGTAATTCCCCCAAGCAATCCATCAGAAAGCGGTGGAGTTATAAGTTCGCCCTCGCGCACGATAAAAATATTTTCGCCCGAACCCTCAACTACAAGACCCTGCTCGTTAAGCAGAATAGCTTCTTCGTAGCCGTTTAGGTCTGCTTCGATACGAGCAAGACCGGAGTTGAGATAGCTTGCCGACGACTTAATGGCACCTGGGGTGGAGTTTGCAGAACGCTGACGCCACGACGAAACCCCAACTGCAACTCCGCTATTTAGGGCCTCTTCGCCCAGATATGCATCCCAAGGCCAGGCAGCGATAACAACATCGATTGGACAATCCCTAGGATCAACTCCCATACTTCCGTAAGCGCGAAATGCTATAGGACGCACATAGCAAGATCTGAGTTCATTGGCCTTGATCATCTCGCGAGTTGCATCACATAGCTCTTCTACCGTATAAGGCAAGGGCATCATGATCATTTTGCCCGAACGACACAGCCTCTTCATATGGTCGGTCAACCTAAAAACAGCTGGGCCCTTCTCGGTTTCGTAGCTTCTCATTCCCTCAAACACGGCGGTGCCATAATGCAACGCATGACTCAATACATGCGTGGTCGCTTCTGCCCAGGGTATAAGCTCCCCATTTTTCCAGATGTACTTACTTTCGACTATCGCGGCCATGGTCTTCCTCCCGTCGTGCTTAGGCCATACATTTGCTGTTGCCCATTTAGGCTTAGGCTGTCGCCTTTTTAGGCTATCGGCGTTTTAGCTTTTAGCTTTTTGCTTTTTGTCGTCGCCTCAGCTTTGCTGTCGCGGCTTTAGCTTTCCCTTTTTCCTTTATCGCTATTTCACAACTGCAGCCGTCATTTAAGTATCAACACACTATGGTCAACTTAAAGTAATCTCATCTTAGCTAGTTTATTGCCTCGATTACTTTATCACCCATCTCTACGGTTCCAAGAAGCTTAGTTTTGTCGTAATTACCAAGCGCAATGTCGGCGGTTCTCCAACCCTGCGCCAAGACATCGTCAACTGCTGCTTCTATACGATCGGCTGCATCGCTTAGATCAAGAGCGTATCTGAGCATCATTGCAACCGACAAAATCTGTGCCAGTGGATTTGCCACGCCTTTGCCAGCAATATCTGGAGCAGAGCCATGGCAGGGCTCAAATATTGGAGTCGAGTCTCCCATAGACGCGCTAGCAAGCATTCCCAGCGAACCTGTGATCATCGAGGCTTCATCAGAAAGAATATCCCCAAAACTGTTCTCTGTAAGAATCACATCAAATGCCCGTGGGTTTCTGATCAGCTGCATGGCAGCGTTATCAACCAGCATGTCATCAAGTTCTATGTCTGGGTAATCCGACTCAGCAAGCTCATGGACAATCTTGCGCCATAATTTAGAAGTATCCAACACATTGGCCTTATCCACCGAGGTAACCTTGCCAGACCTCTTGCGAGCAGCATCAAAAGCCTTACGAGCTATGCGCACAATCTCATACTCGCTGTATTCCATTGTGTCATAAGCACGCCTACCGGCTTTTCCATCTACGCCAGCACCTGCAATCTCATCCTCGCTGGCGCGCTTGCCAAAGTAAATTCCACCCGTAAGTTCTCGAACTATAACCAGATCTACCCCTCTAAGCACCTCTGCTTTAAGTGTTGAGGAGTCGATCAGTGGCTCATAGATTCTAATTGGACGCAAATTACAGTAGGCACCCATAGACTTTCGCAAAGCAAGCAAACCCTGCTCTGGTCTAAGTTCACCACTATCCCACTTCTTGCCTCCAACAGATGCCAAGAGCACAGCATGAGAATCTTTGGCTATCTGATCAGTCTGCTCAGGATAAGGAGAACCTGCCTCATCTATCGCAATACCTCCAATGAGGGCTTCTGTAATCTCAAAGCTCACATTCTCAAGCTGGGCGATCTTATCTAGCACGCGAAGAGCCTGCTTTATGATTTCGGGCCCTATGCCATCGCCAGAAAGAGTACAGATTTTGTAAGTATTGCTATTCATTTGCTCTCCTGCAAAATTCTGCGAGTTCTATTAACAAGACCGCCCTCGTTTATGATCTCGTTAATAAACTCGGGAAAAGGCTCAGCTTTAAAAGACTGGCCAGTGCTCATATCAACAATCTCGCCTGTATCTGCATCGATTTTAAGCTCATCGCCATCAGAGATTGCATCCACCGCCTCTGGGCATTCCAATATCGGCAAACCAATATTGATTGAATTGCGGTAAAAGATTCTAGCGAAGCTCTTGGCCACCACTGCAGATATACCAGTAGCTTTGATGGTAATTGGAGCGTGCTCTCTAGAAGATCCGCAGCCAAAATTCTCACCAGCTACAACAATGTCACCTTTTTGAATTCTGTTTACAAAATCAGGATCAATATCCTCCATGCAGTGAGCTGCAAGTTCATCGGGGTCGCTAACATTCAAATACCTAGCAGCAATAATTGCATCTGTATCAATATCTCGCCCAAAAACATGGGCCTTACCAGCAAATTCCATCAGATGGCCCTCCTAATCAATCTCTTCGGGCGATCCAATGCGCCCAAGCACTGCCGATGCTGCTGCCACTGCTGGAGAGGATAAAACAACCTCAGACGTTGCATCCCCCATGCGACCAATGAAGTTTCTGTTAGTAGTTGCAACCGATCTCTCCCCTGGCGCTAAAACTCCCATATATCCACCAAGGCAAGGACCGCAGGTGGGCGTAGAAACAGCGCAGTCGGCCTCTAGGAAGATATCCATAAGACCTTCCTGTATGCACTGCGAAAAGATCTCTTGGGTTGCTGGTATCACGATGCATCTAACATCCTCATGCACCTTATGTCCTTTGAGAATTGAGGCTGCAATGCGCATATCCTCAATGTGGCCGTTTGTGCACGATCCAATAACGGACTGATCGATTCGCATGTCCTTAACCTCATCTACTGCCTTGGTGTTAGAAGGCAGATGCGGCAAAGCCACAGTCGGACGCAAAGCCGAGCAATCGATTTCTACAACCCTAGAATACTGAGCGCCCTCATCGGCCTCAAAAATTCTAGGCTCACGCTCAAAACGACCCTCAAGATAAGCAAGTGTCTTATCGTCTGCCGGGAAGATTCCAGCCTTAGCTCCGCATTCTATGGCCATGTTGGAGATGGTCATCCTGTCATCGATCTCTAGATCATGCGCAACGTCGCCATAAAACTCCAAGGCCTGATAAAGCGCACCATCTACACCAATCATTCCAATTAGATGAAGCATCACATCTTTGGCATAGACATGCTTGGGTAGCTTTCCTTTCAAAACTACTTTTATGGTCTGAGGAACCTTAAACCAGGCCTTTCCTGTTGCAAAGGCCATTCCAATATCGGTAGATCCCATGCCGGTAGACAGGGCAGCAAGCGCCCCATATGTACATGTATGAGAGTCGGCACCAATAACAAGGTCTCCAGCACCCACAATACCCTGCTCTGGGAGCAAAGCATGCTCAACACCAGCACGCCCAACATCAAAGTAATGGCTTATAGAAAAGCGCTTTGCAAACTCCCTCATATCCTTTGCTTGAATTGCGCTTTTAATGTCCTTGTTAGGGCAGTAGTGGTCGCCCACCAAACAGATTCTGTCCTTGTTAAAAACAGCATTGTGCTCCAAGCGATTAAACTCTCGAATTGCAATTGGAGCAGTAATGTCATTGGCAAGAACTATGTCCACATTGCACTCAACAAGTTGTCCAGGCGCTAGCTCCTCTGCATCCGAATGTGCGCATAGGATCTTTTCGGCTATTGTCATCTTCCTCGTCATCTAAAACCTCTCAAATCCTATTTAGATTACCCCTAGGTAAAATCTCGGAGTCACTCCCGATTCAAAATCAAAGTCACTCCTGAGGTGAAAATCACAGTTACTCTTTGGTCAAAATCACGGGACCCTCAGCCGTGATTGCAACCGTCTTCTCAAAATGAGCAGAGGGCATTCGATCTGCAGTTTTTACGCCCCAACCATCTGCACATTGCCTAGTTTTATGGGACTTCATATTAATCATGGGTTCAATCGCTAAAACCATACCCTCAACAAGCTCTACACCATGGCCCGCCTTACCAAAATTTGGAACACTGGGGTCTTCGTGCATCTGACGTCCAATACCGTGGCCAACATATTCCCTAACCACTTTAAAGCCAGCGCCCTCGGCAACCGTTTGCACGGCATGTCCAATATCACCTAGATGAAGACCAGGACGAGCCTTATCGATACCAGCCCACATAGATTCTTCGGTTACTTCAAGAAGACGTTGGAACTTTTTATCAATCTTGCCACAGGCAAAAGTCCAGGCATTGTCTCCAACCCAACCGTCGATGATGGCTCCAGTATCAATGGACACAATATCCCCTTCCATAAGAATAAAATCCTTACTTGGGATCCCGTGAACAATCATGTCATTTACAGAGGAACAAATAGATCCTGGAAATCCTCCATATCCCTTAAAAGCAGGGATACCACCCTCAAGACGAATAACAGCTTCGGCAAGATGGTCAAGTTCGAGTGTGCTAATCCCAGGCTCTATGATCTCCCCCACTTTGCGAAGTGCCTTAGCACTAACTCGACCAGCTTCTTTCATCGCCTCAATTTGCGCGGGCGACTTGATCTTAATTGCCATTAATCCTGTACTCCCCTCAAGATGCCTTGATAAGAGATCTTGTCCAAGCCATGGATCATCCCATGGATGCTACTGCATCAAATAGTCGCTATCTCAAATATGGTCAAAGCGTTCAAGCCAAAGCGCTCAGCCCAAAACATCCGATCCAATGCGCTAAAACCCAAAACATTCAAACAACACGCAAACAGGGCCCAGATTCGCATAGCGAGTCGGGGCCCAAGTTCAAAAAATCTGCCTGTAAATAGTGTTTAGAGGCCTATAGCCCGTTTGATGTCAGAATAAACCTCGTCAGATGCTTTATCTCCATCTATTTCGACGAGAAGGTCTGCACCTCGGTAATAGTCGATAAGAGGGGCAGTTGACTTTTCGTAAACATCTAAACGATTGCGAATAGCATCCGCCCGATCATCATCGCGCTGATACATTTCGCCAGCACACGAAGGACAAGTCTTATCGGCCTCATTACCAATATAGCCACAGTCTTTGCAGCAACGACGAGCAGAAAGCCTTTTTGTAATAACCTCATGATCAACAAGTACAGCAACTGCAGCGTCTAATCCACGACCCAGTTTCTCGAGCTCGTCGGATAGAGCCATTGCCTGTGGGATGGTACGCGGAAAACCATCAAGAATAAAGCCTTCTTTGGTATCGTCCTCACCAAGTCTTTCGCTAACAAGACCAATAACAACAGAGTCAGGAACAAGATCTCCTGCGTCCATGTACTTTTTAGCTTCAAGTCCTAGCTTTGTTTCATTTTTAACAGCGCTGCGCAGTATATCGCCAGTGGAGATATGGGCGTAGCCAAACTCTTCGACAAGCTTTGCAGCCTGAGTGCCCTTGCCAGCGCCAGGCGCACCAAGAAGAAGCAGATTCATCCGATGCTCCTTTCAAATAAATAGATTTATTAAAAACAAGATACAGGCCGGAAATGCCAATACAGACAATCCCGGCCTCAAGATTTAAAGCTATTTGAAAAAGCCTTCGTAATTGTGCATCTTGAGCTGGCTTTCTACCTTGGTCATGGTATCTAGTCCAACGCTCACAAGAATCAGAATTGAAGTTCCTCCAAGGGCGCTAACCAGCGCATTACTTGTGAAGTAAAAGATAATGGTTGGCACCACTGCAATCAGACCCAAGTAAATTGAGCCTGGTAAAGTGATGCGCCGCAAAACATTTTTAATGTATTGCACAGTGGCTGTGCCTGGTCTAACTCCCGGTATAAAACCACCGTTTTGCTTAAGTTGATCAGCAGTCTGCTCGGGGTTAAAAACCATAGAGGAGTAGAAGTAAGTAAAGAAGACAATTAGCAAAAACATTACAGGCCAGTTGACCCAGCCAGTAGTAAGAGCATTGGCCATAGTCTGAAGCCAAGCAACATCAGAAAAGATCGCAGCAATCTGTGCCGGCAAATAAATCAGAGCCGATGCAAAAATGATCGGAATAACGCCTGCCGCATTAACCTTTAAGGGGATATAAGTAGAAGAACCACCCATAACCCTACGGCCAGAAACTCGTTTTGCATAGTTAACCGGAATTCTACGCTGTGCCCTTTCGATAAGAATAATCGCAGGAATAACAGCAAGAACAACAACAATGATAATGATCGTAACAATAATGCCGTTGCTTCCAGAAAGTAACGAGGAGTAAATAGCACCTGGGAAACCCGCCAAGATGTTGGCAAAGATAATGAGAGACATTCCATTACCAACACCGCGCTGTGTAATGAGTTCCCCCATCCACATAATAAACACAGAGCCAATGACCATGGTTGCAACAACAACAATGTTGGTTAGCCATTCGCCAGGGATACCCTCAGTGTTAAATTCAATTCCAAAATAATCGCTCTTAAACAAAAACAGGTATCCAATTGCGTTAAGGACCGAAATAGCAATCGTGATCCACCTAGTAACATTGGTGATCTTCTTGCGTCCCATCTCACCTTGGCGTGCCCAACCAGCAACCACAGGAATAACGCCTTGCATCAGTTGCATAATGATGGATGCAGTGATGTAAGGCATGATTCCTAAGCAGAACACCGAAAAGTACTGGAGAGCTCCACCAGCAAAAAGATTGAGCATAATCATCCCGCCCCCAAGCGTGGAGAAGGTCTCTGCCATCTCTCCAAAGGGAACGCCGGGAACGGGAACGTAGCAACCAATCCTATAAAGAATCAAGATAAAGAGTGTAAACAGGAGCTTTTTGCGAATCTCAGGAATCCTGAACGCATTGACAAGTGCTTTTAGCACGCCGACTCAACCTTTCCCCCTGCAGCCTCAATCTTTGCTGCTGCATTTGCCGAGACCTTGTCAACCCTCACAGTAAGACTCTTTTGAAGTTCACCATTACCGAGAACCTTAACAAGATCATCAGCATGCTTAATGATGCCTTTATCCTTAAGTGAGGCACCATCTACGACATCGCCATTATCGAACTTCGCATTAAGTCGGTCAACGTTAACTGCAATATATTCGACTCTATTGATGTTATTAAAGCCTGGAAGTTTAGGAAGTCTACGTGCCAGAGGGGTCTGGCCTCCTTCAAAACCAGCCCTTTTGCCGCCACCAGAGCGCGACTTTTGACCGTTAAATCCTCTGCCAGCAGTCTTACCATGACCAGATCCAGGGCCACGGCCAACGCGCTTACGCGCCCTCTTTGAACCCGGGGCTGGGGTAAGATCATGAATTTGCATTTAAATCTCCTCAACCTTAACCAGATGCTTAACCTTAAAGATCATGCCCCTGATCTCCGCTGTGTCGTAGTGGTCGCGGGAACGGCCAATCTTGCCTAAACCAAGAGAACGAATGATCCTGCCCTGCTTTTCAGAAAAACCGATGGTGGACTTGATCTGAGTAACCCTTAAAGTCTTGCGCTGCTCAGTCATCTTGCCTAATCCTCCCATCCAAAAATATGGCCAACGCTAACCCCGCGCCTATCGGCAGTTTGTTTGGGGCTAGAAAGCTGCTTGAGGCCCTCGGCAGCGGCCTTAACAATATTTAGAGCGTTGTCGGTGCCAAGCGACTTTGAAAGGACATTTTCGACTCCAGCAAGCTCGAGCAATGCGCGCACCGGACCACCAGCAATAACTCCAGTACCAGGACGAGCAGGCTTTAGCATTACCTTGCCAGCTGCATAACGGCCCATAACCTCATGAGGAATAGAGCCATCTGCAGTTATAGGCACCCTAAACATGTTTTTCTTAGCGTCTTCGACACCCTTACGAATGGCAATAGGAACTTCCTGAGACTTACCCATTCCGATTCCTACATTGCCTCTACCGTCACCAACAACTACCAAAGCAGTAAGCGAGAACCTGCGTCCACCCTTAACAACCTTAGCTACACGGTTGATGTAAACCACACGCTCCTGAAGTTCGGGAGCTTGTGCTTGCTTGCGTGGCATATCTCTCCTCCCTAAAACTTCAGCCCGGCGCTACGTGCCCCATCAGCCAGCGCCTGAATACGACCGTGATAAATCCTACCTCCGCGATCAAAAACCACGGTGTCAATGCCAAGAGCAGCAGCCCTGCGTCCAACAAGCTGTCCAACCAGCTCGGCACCTTCTTTGTTGGATCCCCTCTTGCCAGACTCCCTAAACTCAGCATCTAGAGAGCTGCACGAGCAAAGTGTGTAGCCCCTAGTATCGTCGATTACCTGAGCATAAATATGCGCATTCGAGCGCGTAACACGCAGCCTAGGACGCTCAGATGTCCCCGAAATCTTGCCTCTTACACGACGCTGGCGACGCCTAAGCTGCTGAGTCTTTTTCTTTGACTTATCCATCGATGCTCCTAAAGATCACTTGATCAGATAAACACATGCCTCAGATTAAAACTACGAAGCAGCCGAAGCAGCCTTGCCAAGCTTGCGACGTATCTGCTCGTTCTCATAGCGGATACCCTTGCCCTTGTAAGGCTCTGGCGGCCTCCACTTTCTAACATCTGCAGCTACCTGACCGACCTTTTGCTTATCGATGCCACTGACAATAATCTCTGTGACCGAAGGACAATCAAAAGTGATGCCCTCAATAGCATCAACAATCACCGGATGCGAGTAACCAAGCGACAACTCTAGGCCACCATTTTTAACCTGTGCCCTGTATCCAACACCAACAAGAACAAGTTTTTTAGAATAACCCTCGGTTACACCAACAACCATGTTGTGAACAAGAGCTCTGGTAAGGCCATGAAGCGATCGTGCATCGGCATCATCGCTATCCCTTGTAACCACTAGCTCGTTTTCGATTTGCTCAATCTTAACCAGATCGCTAAACGACTGTGTAAGCTCGCCCTTAGGACCCTTAACGGTAACGGTATCCCCGTCAATCTTTACATCCACGCCGCTGGGTATTGCGATTGGCATTTTTCCGACTCTAGACATCGTGCACTCCTTCCCAATACCTAAGCAGCTACCAAATATAGGCTAGAACCTCACCACCGATGCCCGCTTTGCGAGCCTCGCGGTCGGTCATAACTCCGCTAGAAGTAGATATGATTGCAGTTCCAAGCCCACCAAGAACCCTTGGTAAATCATTCTTACCGGCATAAATACGCAGACCTGGCTTAGAGATCCTGCGAATACCACGAATAACCTTGGCTTTCTTAGGACCATACTTAAGCGTTACTGTGAGTTCGTTTTGGGGGGCTTTTTCGATAACAGTAAAGTCAGCGATGTAGCCCTCATCCTTCATAATCTGAGCGATAGCAACTAGCTTTTTACTAGAAGGCATCGTTACAGAATCCTTAGACGCGGAATTTGCATTACGAATGCGTGTAAGCATGTCCGCAATAGGATCGGTTACTGGCATCAAATCCTCCTACTAAATATCATGCCGATGGTTCGCTATTTGATGGTTCGCTATCTTCTAGCGCCTTTCGGCCGGATAATGCACCAGCTGTCAATTACCAGCTGGCCTTGCGTATACCAGGAAGCTCACCTTTTCCGGCAAGCTCACGTAGGCACACGCGACAAAGTCCAAACTTGCGATAATAGCCTCTAGGACGCCCACAGCGTGTGCAGCGGTTGTGCTGACGCGTAGAAAACTTGGGTTCCTTCTTTGACTTCGCGATCATAGACTTCTTTGCCACGGTCTATCCTCCTATTCGTTTTTGAAGGGAAAGCCGAAGGCATCGAGCAGGGCCTTGGCCGCCTGGTCATCATCGGCAGTTGTGACAATTGTGATGTCCATGCCACGAACCCTGTCGATCTCGTCGTAATCAACCTCGGGAAAGATTAACTGCTCGGTCACACCAAAGGTGTAATTGCCCCTACCATCAAAGCTTGAGGGAGAAAATCCCCTAAAGTCCCTAATACGAGGGATGGCAGCACTGATTAGCCTGTCAAAAAACTCCCACATACGATTGCCACGCAAGGTAACCTTGCAACCAATAGGCATGCCAGCTCTGATCTTAAACGATGCGATAGACTTGCGAGCCTTGGTAACAACAGGCTGCTGACCAGTAATGGTACGAAGATCGTTGATGGCACCGTCTAAAAGCTTGCTATCTGAGACTGCGCCTCCAACGCCCATATTAACGACAATCTTCTCTAGCTTAGGGACATGGTTAATGTTTGTGATACCCAGTTGCTCTTCGAGCATGGGCTCGATCCTTGTCTTGTAGTCTTCTTTAAGACGAGGTGTCACTTCAAATTCCTTTCGAAACGAGGAGACGATGCAGGATTTCCGACCCTGCACCCTCTCGAATGACGGCGTTGCCCGCCATCCGATTAGCGGTCAATATCCTCCCCACACCTCTTACATGTGCGGATCTTTTTAGCCCCCTCTTTTCTGGCATTAACCCTGGTGGGTTTTTTGCACTTGGGGCAAACTAGCATTACGTTAGAAACATCAATGGGCATCTCAAGTTCGACGATGCCTCCAGTTTGCTTTGTCTGATTAGGCTTCTGATGCTTTTTAACAACAGCCACCTTTTCGACAACAACCTTATTTTTTGAGGGCAGGGCTCTCATAACCAAAGACTCAGCGCCCTTGTCTTTTCCAGAGATGACCTTGACACGGTCGCCCTTGCGAATCCTCATTGCCATTTGCGGTATCCCTTCTAAAGCGTCTCGGGAGCAAGCGAGCAAATCTTCATGAAAGACTTCTCACGAAGCTCACGTGCCACGGGACCGAAGACGCGGGTCCCCCTAGGGGCACCAGACTGATCCACGACAACCGCAGCATTTTGATCGAACCTGATATAACTTCCGTCTTTGCGACGAACCTCTTTTTTTACCCTAACTATCACGCAGCGTACAACGTCGCCCTTCTTGACCGCCCCATTAGGGGTAGCCTCCTTAACGGAGCAGACAATCGTGTCGCCAAGACCCGCATAACGCCTTTTTGATCCACCGAGAACTTTGATGCACTGAACTTTACGTGCACCCGAGTTATCGGCGACATTCAACATGGTCTGCTGCTGAATCATCGAATTCCTCCAACTACTACATCGCTAGGCATTTACCTATTGCTAGGCATTTACCCAAAGACGAATCTCAACTTACTTGGCCTTCTCGACAATCTCGACAAGTCTCCACCTCTTGTTCTTAGAGAGAGGACGAGTCTCCATAATCGAAACGGTGTCTCCTACACCAGCAACGTTTTGCTCGTCGTGGGCGTGTAGCTTTTTGGAGCGAGTAACCATCTTGGAATAAACGGGATGCTTTTTACGCTCGGTGATTTTTACCACAATGGTCTTGTCGTTAACCGCCGAGACCACCACGCCCTGGCGAAGCTTTCTATTGTTCCTTTGTTCAGTCATCTGGCATTCCTTTTCCTTATGCGGTCTCTGCCGCAGACTTGATCTCGCGGGCGCGGATCTCGGTTAGGACGCGCGCGATGTCCTTCTTTACCAGCTTAATCCTGGCAGTGTTATCTAGCTGACTCGTGGCCATCTGAAAGCGCAGGTTGAAGAGCTCCGCACGGGAGTCCTTCAGCGCCTTTTCCAGATTTTCGTTGCTGAGTTCCCTGATATCGGATGCCTTCATTAGTTATCTCCCATGTCCTCGCGGCTGACAATCTTGCACTTAATGGGAAGCTTTTGAATTGCAAGTTCCAGCGCACGTCTAGCAGTGGCAGGGTCGATCTGACCGACCTCAAACATAATCCTGCCGGGTTTTACAACTGCAACCCAGTCCTCCGGATTACCCTTTCCCGAACCCATACGAGTCTCGGCAGGCTTTTTGGTAATAGGCTTATCAGGAAAAATCGTGATCCAAACCTTACCACCACGTCTCATTTGACGAGTCATAGCAACACGAGCAGCCTCAATCTGCCTGTTAGTAATCCAGTGTGGCTCTAGGGCCTGGATACCAAAATCACCAAAATTAAGCTTGGTTCCACCCTTGGCCTTACCCTTCATAGAACCACGTTGCACCTTGCGGTGTTTAACACGCTTGGGAATAAGCATCTCGTCTACTTCCTTCCTTCGCCACGGCGATGACGCTGCGGGCGCGAGGGACCTTCGAGAGCAGGCCTGGGTATCTCCATACCAGGAAGCTTCTCTCCCTGGTAAACCCAAACTTTAACTCCGATAGAACCCATCGTTGTGGCAGCAGTAGAAAAGCCGTAGTCGATCTTTGCACGCAGGGTGTGTAGAGGAACCCTGCCTTCCCTGTACCACTCCGTACGGCACATCTCGGCACCACCAAGTCGGCCAGAACACTGAACCTTAATGCCAAGAGCACCAGATTTAATAGCAGATTGAACAGCCTTGCGCATTGCGCGGCGAAAAGCCACACGACCTTCGAGCTGCTCAGCAATAGATTGAGCAATAAGATTGGCATCAAGCTCGGGTCTTTTAACCTCAATCACATCTATATCAACATGAATTTTGGCAATCTTTTGCAGTTCTTTGCGCAGCTGCTCGATCTCCGAACCCTTCTTGCCAATCACAACACCCGGACGAGCAGTAGCAATGATGATCTTGATCTTTTCGCCAGCTCTCTCAATCTCAATAGAAGAAACAGCAGCACGCTCAAGTCTTTTTTGAAGGTACTTCTTGATCTCTATGTCGTTGGCAAGATTGGCAGCGTAATCCTTGTCAGCATACCAACGACTCCTCCACTCCTCGGTGATTCCAAGGCGAAAACCTATAGGGCAAACCTTCTGTCCCATTTACTTACTCCTCCCCTCTAGGAGCGACCTTTACGGTGATATGACTCGAGCGCTTACGAATCCTAGCGGCGCTTCCCCTTGCGCGGGGACGGATCCTCTTCATTGTTGGACCCTCATCAACGTAGGTCGTCTTTACATAGAGGTTCCCGCTTGGCAAACCTGCCTGAGTGGCATTAGAAACTGCACTGTTGAGGCACTTGAGAACCACCTCTGCAACATCTCTGTCGCAAAAAGCCAGAATCTCTCGAGCTTCATCAACACCCTTGCCACGGATTAAATCTACGACCATGCGAGCTTTGCGAGGAGAGACCCTGATATAACGTGCGATAGCATGCGCTTCCATCGCTTACTTGCCCTCCTTCTTATAACCACGGTTTGTGCGAGTAGGTGCAAACTCACCAAGTTTGTGACCTACCATCGACTCTGTAATGTACACAGGAACATGCTTACGTCCATCATGAACGGCAATTGTGTGTCCGACCATCTCGGGAAAAATAGTGGAGGCACGCGACCAAGTCTTAACAACCTCCTTGGTCCCCGCCTCGTTCATCGCCGTGATACGGCCGAGGAGCCTAGGCTCCACAAAGGGGCCTTTTTTTAAACTTCTGCTCACTGCAATATCTCCAATTCTCAAAGACTACTTGGTGCGGCGACGAACGATAAGCTTGCTCGAAGCCTTCTTCTTGTTACGAGTACGATGACCCTTAGTAGGTTTACCCCAAGGCGTAACAGGATGGCGGCCGGCCGACTTGTTCTTACCTTCACCACCACCATGGGGATGATCAACTGGATTCATGGCAGTACCACGAACGTGAGGCCTTACTCCTGCCCACCTCTTACGTCCAGCTTTACCAAATTTGATATTGGAGTGCTCGGCGTTTCCAACCTCACCTACGGTTGCTCTACAGGTGAGTAAAACCCTGCGCATCTCAGAAGAAGGAAGGCGAAGGATTGCATATTTGCCCTCCTTAGCCATTAGCTGCACCGAAGTACCAGCCGAGCGAGCCATAGCAGCTCCACGTCCAGGCTGAAGCTCAACAGCATGAACAAGCGTACCAACTGGGATATCAGCAAGCTGCATTGCACATCCAGGCTTGATATCACTACCCGATCCAGAAGTTACAACATCCCCAACTTTTAGGCCCTTGGGATGCAAAATATAGGCCTTAGCACCATCGGCATAATGTAAAAGTGCAATGCGCGAAGAGCGATTGGGATCGTATTCGATAGTGGCAACCTTGGCAGGTACACCATCTTTGTTACGCTTAAAGTCGATAATGCGATAACGCCTCTTGTGGCCGCCACCCTTGTGTCTGGTGGTAATACGGCCGTAATTATTGCGACCAGCCTTCTTAGGCAAAGACGTTACCAGGGACTTCTCAGGCTCGCTTCTTGTGATCTCTGCAAAATCAGAGACCGTCTGGAAGCGCCTACCTGGCGACGTCGGCTTGTATGGCTTAACTCCCATTGTTTCTCCTTAACTGTCCGATGGCCCTAGGATCTCTGGGAGTATCATGGCAATTTGCCATGGATCCTACTGACTCCGGACTACCACGCCTCCGAGCGTATCCATATTAATGACACAAAGAGGCCCTAACATAATCGCCTCTGCTAAGAGGCTTCAATACATCCCTTGCAATCAAAGGACAGACTCTTGATTGGCTAGCTTGAATAAAGATCGATGCTATCCCCTGGAGCTAGCTTAACGATAGCCTTTTTCCAAGTACGCGTATAACCCATGTTGTAACGAACGCGCTTGGGCTTAGGCTTTACATTGACTGTGTTGACCTTAACAACCCTAACATCAAAGATGGCCTGAATGGCTTGGGCAATCTCGATCTTGTTGGAGGTCTTCGCCACCTCAAAGGTGTAACGGTTTTCTTCTTCGATCTGATCGAACGAGCGCTCGGTGACTATCGGACGGATGATCACCTCTCTTGGATCCTTGTTCATTTGGCGAGCACCTCCTCAATGTACTTGATAGCCGACAGGGTAAAGACGAGGGTCTTGTTGTCAATGAAGTCGTAGGTGTTTGATTCCCTCATAGAAATAACCCTCAAACCAGGGATGTTGCGGAACGACAGGAAAGTATTGATATCGTCCTCACCAACAACCAAGGTGATACGACCATCAAGCTCCATGGCATCAATGAAGGCCTTAGCCTCTTTGGTCTTAGGATTTTCAAAGTCTAAAGAATCAACTACACGGATCTCATCATCAGCAAGCTTTGCAGAAAGAGCAGAGCGCATTGCAAGCTTGATGACCTTACTAGGTACCTTAAATGCGTAGCTACGCGGATGTGGCCCAAAAACAGTTCCACCGCCCCTCCATTGAGGTGCTCTTGTGGAGCCTTGGCGTGCACGGCCAGTTCCCTTTTGTCTCCAGGGCTTTCTTCCGCCGCCACTCACCTTTCCGCGAGTTTTAGTTTGATGAGTTCCCTGCCTGCGAGCAGCAAGCTGAGATCTCACCACTTCATGCATCACATGAATGTTGGGCTCGATATCAAAAACCGACTCTGCAAGAGCAACATCGTCGATCTTTTCGCCCTTCTGGTTATAAACGCTAATGTTTGCCATTATTCGCATACTCCTTTAGCAGATAGGCCTAATGGGCCTCGCAGATCTCGAGCAGACCATTGTTGCCGCCCGGGACCGCTCCCTTGACGAGGATCACATTGTGCTCTGCATCTATGCGGACAACCTTAAGGTTTCTTACTGTTACCCTCTCATTGCCCATGTGGCCCGGCATCTTAACACCCTTAAAAACTCGGGAAGGGTATGCACACTGACCAATTGAGCCGGGAGCACGATGAAAATGCGATCCGTGCCCACCTGGGCCGCCAGCAAAACCATGGCGCTTCATAACACCAGCGAATCCTTTACCTTTTGAGGTTCCGGTGACATTTACCTTCTCGCAACCCGAAAGACTATCAACCGAAATAACCTCACCAAGTTCATGAGCAGAAGCGTCATCAACTCTAACCTCGCGCAGATAGCGCATTGGCTTTACGCCGGCCTTCTTAAAATGACCAGCCATTGGCTTGTTGACCAGCTTTTCGCGAATATCGCCAAAGCCAATCTGGATGGCCTCATAGCCATCGGTCTCTTTGGTCTTAATCTGCGAGACAACACAAGGACCAGCCTCTATAACTGTAACTGGAACAATCTGGTCATTTTCGTCCCAGACCTGTGTCATCCCGAGCTTACGACCCAGAATCATCTTTGTCATAACCTCTAGTCCTACCTCCACGTGATCATGAGCCCACAGCACCCTTTTGCTGTCCTCAGCGGACCACTACTTCAATGTTTTTGCGCAGGTCCAAAAGCGCAACCTGTGCATTATAACCTCATAAATTGTCTAGAGCTTAATCTCTATATCCACACCCGCCGGAAGGTCGAGTCTCATCATCGAGTCAACCGTAGAGGGGGTTGGCTCAAGGATGTCGATGAGCCTTTTATGGGTTCGCATCTCAAACTGCTCACGGCTATCTTTATTCACATGTGGCGAGCGGATAACGCAGTAGATATTGCGCTCGGTTGGCAGAGGGATCGGACCAGATACCTTAGCACCAGTCTTGATCGCGGTCTCCACTATGAGCTTGGTCGACTTATCCACGATCTCATGATCGTATCCCTTAAGTCGAATCCTTATCTTTTGACTTGCCAACTTAAAAACCTCCATCGGGTTTTGGGTACTTAGCCCACGGCCTAAAACCGTCAATTAACATAAACCCAAATTATTTGGACACTGTGCTTTTGCTTACTAACTCTTCTGCAATACCCTTGGGAACAGGTTCGTAAGACTTAAACTGCATCGTGTAAGAAGCACGACCTTGGGTAAACGATCTAAGATCTGTTGCATATCCAAACATCTCAGATAGCGGGACATTGGCCTTAACAACCTTTGCATTACCGCGATCTTCCATACCCTGAATCTGACCTCTCTTTGAGGAGAGGTTACCCATAACATCACCCATAAAGTCTTCAGGAGTCTCTACCTCTACAGCCATATAGGGCTCCAAAAGCACTGGATCAGACTTACGCAGAGCCTCCTTAATTGCCATAGAGCCAGCAATCTTGAACGCAGCCTCTGAGGAATCTACCTCGTGATACGAACCATCTTTGAGGGTGACCTTAATATCTACTGTTGGGAATCCCGCCATCACGCCACTTCCGAGCGCCTCTTGAATTCCCTTATCAACCGAAGGAATGTATTCTTTGGGAACAGTTCCACCAACGATTGAATTTACAAACTCATAACCCTTGCCAGGCTCCAAGGGCTCCATGTCGATAACAACATGTCCATACTGTCCGCGTCCACCAGTTTGTCTCATAAACTTTCCAGTGATATCCGAAACAGCATGTCCTGCAGTCTCTCGGTAAGCAACCTGCGGCTTGCCAACATTGGCCTCCACCTTAAACTCACGCAAAAGCCTGTCGATGATAATTTCTAGATGAAGCTCACCCATGCCAGCAATAATCGTTTGCCCAGTCTCCTGATTGGTAGAAACACGGAATGTGGGGTCTTCTTCTGCCAGCTTGGCCAAGGCTATGGTTAGCTTATCCTGCTCAGCCTTGGTTTTTGGCTCAATAGCAACATCGATAACAGGATCAGGAAAGTCTATAGCCTCAAGAATTACCGGACTCGACTCAAGACAAAGAGTGTCACCAGTTTGAGTGTTCTTAAGACCTACAACAGCACAGATATCTCCGGCTTGGCAATCTTGGATGTCTTCTCTGGAGTTGGAGTGCATCTCGAGCAGACGGCTAATGCGCTCCTTTTTGTCCTTGGTGGCATTTTGCACATAAGAGCCAACTTCTAAACGTCCAGAGTAAACCCTTATGTATGTGAGTTTTCCAACATAGGGGTCGGTCATAATTTTGAATGCCAAAGCACTAAAGGCCTCGTTTGGATCTGCATGACGCTGCATAGCTTCACCGGTCTTAGGATCAATTCCTTCAATTGAAGGGATATCCAGCGGCGAAGGTAGATAATCCACAATTGCGTCTAGCAGCTCTTGAATACCTTTGTTCTTATAGGAAGATCCGCAAATACACGGAGTGAGCTTACCCGAAACACAACCTTTTCGGATTGCAGCCTTAAGCCTGTCCTCGGGAACCTCTTCTCCTTCTAAAACCAGCATCATGACCTCATCATCAAAGTCAGCTGCTGCTTCTGTGAGTTCCTCGTGATACATCTCTGCATCTTCAAGATAATCAGCAGGAATCTCCTCTTGAGAAGGATAAATCATGCCCTTCTCGTCTTCGTTGAAGTGCCAAGCGGTCATATTAAGGACATCGATTAGGCCTTCAAAGTGATCTTCACAACCAATAGGTACCTGCATAACAAGCGGACGGGCACCCAGTCTGTCGCGGATCATATCCACAGCTTTAAAAAAGTCAGCTCCAACCCTGTCCATCTTGTTGATGTATGCAATGGTTGGAATTCCATATCTAACAGCCTGACGCCAAACGGTCTCGGTTTGAGGCTGAACCCCGCTAACTGCATCGAGAACAGTCACGGCACCATCTAGAACCCTGAGCGACCTCTCGACCTCAGAAGTAAAGTCAACGTGGCCCGGGGTATCGATGATCTGAATGCGATGCTCACGCCAAAAGCAGGTAGTTGCAGCAGAGGTAATTGTGATGCCTCTCTCCTGTTCCTGCTCCATCCAGTCCATCGTGGCGGCACCATCATGAACCTCACCAATCTTGTGGCTTTTTCCGGTGTAATAAAGGATACGCTCAGTGGTAGTGGTCTTTCCGGCATCAATATGCGCCATGATACCGATATTGCGGGTGGTGCCAAGATTCTTCTTTACTGCCATGTATGCCAGTCACCCCTACCAGCGGTAATGTGAGAAAGCCCTATTTGATTCGGCCATCCTGTATAGATCCTCACGACGTTTAACAGATGCGCCCACACCATTAGATGCATCCAATATCTCGGCCGCAAGCCTATCTTTCATTGTCTTCTCTCTACGCTTACGAGAAAACTCTACGATCCAGCGGATAGCTAGAGTGGTAGCACGACGAGAGTTAACCTCCATGGGAACCTGATAGGTTGCTCCACCAACTCTTTTAGGCTTAACCTCAAGAGTTGGACGGACATTATCCATCGCCTTCTTAAATACACTAAGCGGATCGCTTCCGGTCTTCTCTTCTACAATGTCAAAGGCTCCATAAACGATGGACTCAGCAAGCGAGCGCTTACCATCGAGGAGAACCTTGTTAATCAGCTGAGTAACCAGCCGATTGTTATAAACGCTATCCGGATGAATCTCTCTACGGACAGCTGCTGCACGACGCGGCATTATCTCTCCTATGTTCTAATTGATACCTTAATACCCCAATGTAAAAACCAAACAGGCCGCATACTTACAAGAATACGGGGTCAGATTTGGAGGGATTTCTACTTGGGTTTCTACTTAGGTTTTTTTGCTCCGTAACGAGAACGAGCCTTAGACCTATCGTTTACGGCTGCGCAGTCAAGGGCAGCACGGATAACCTTGTAGCGGACACCGGGCAGATCTCTAACGCGGCCCCCACGGATAAGCACCATTGAGTGCTCCTGGAGGTTATGTCCAACGCCAGGAATATAAACGGTAACTTCCTGCCCAGTCACAAGCCTAACACGACACACCTTACGAAGCGCCGAATTTGGCTTTTTGGGAGTTGTGGTGTAAACCCTAGTGCAAACTCCGCGTTTTTGAGGGTTGCCCTGAAGGGCGAGGTTCTTTTTCTTTGCATGGGTCTTTAGTCGACCCTTGCGCACGAGTTGATTAATCGTTGGCAAGCCTAACTCCTTCTTTCGATAAACTCGTTTGCCCTTGTTTATAATGCTTTCAGAAATACTAGTCAGCACTTGGCTGAATGAAGCCACGGCGAGTCAGATTACCACCGTCACCGCAGCGTGTCAAACACCACGCCGCCGGGCGTATCTACTATCTACCTCAGAATTCGACAAGCGGCAAAACTGGCAATTCTCGAACTAACGTACTGAGGGAACGCTCTAAAAGAGAGTCCAGCACGGCTTCTGCGCGCCCATCCAGTAATCGTGTCAACGGTGGTTTAACATAGAGGCCCCAGAAGGAAACGTCCTTAAAAAGAGAAACCCTAGACCTAAAAAGGGAGGAACCCGAAAGTCCCTCCCCTTCTACTAAAAATATGCTACATACTGCACTGCAATAAGTGCACTGTATCAAGCCTCGATCTTAAAGGCCTCCGGCATTCTCATCCTCGATATCAGCAATATCCTCATCGCGGATAGAATATTCAGACAGGCCAACCTCTCTGAATAACTCATCAAGTTCAGCAGAGTCTCTAATCTGACTAATCGGAGGCATAGGCGAACCAATCATGTCATCAGGTTCTGCTGTGTAGCTACGAGGCATATCGCTATCTAGTAGCAAAGAAGAGTCGTCGGGCGAGAACACCATTTCCAGCAACTGCGAAACCTCAGAGTCGTTAGAGCTGTTATCGCTATCTAGGATATAAAGCAGCTCATGCTGAGCGAGTCCCTCACGAAGTTCCTCAATCGCCTTGGATCCAATTCCCTCTATACGACTGAGATCATCCTGTGTCTGACCAAGCAAATCGTTGACAGTCTCGATTCCAGCCTCAGAAAACTTGTTAGCCCATCTCTGCGAGATCCCAAGATCGTCGAACAGATATAGATTTCCAACTTCGGGAGGAAGCTGTTTTCCATGATGTCCAGGTATTGAACCCACAAATCCAGAATAGGTGCTACCAATTCCGTAATAATCTTCGGAGTCGATCGACCAATCCTGTGGCTTTGGGAGCAAAGTTTCAAGCTCATGCAACTCATCTGGTGCGTAATCTGGCAGGGTCTCAGACTCAACCAGCGACTCATCAACAAACTCACCTTTGTAAGTGAGTCGCACGTCATGGTATTTCTTAAGACCGGTACCTGCCGGGATAGACTTTCCGATGATCACGTTTTCCTTGAGGCCATGCAAACTATCGAGCTTGCCCTCAATTGCAGCATCGGTAAGAACCTTGGTGGTCTCTTGGAACGATGCAGCCGAGAGGAAAGAGTCTGTGGCAAGCGAAGCCTTAGTGATACCAAGAAGAATCGGCTGACCTACAGGAGGAGTTCCACCATCAAGGATGATGCGCTCGGTTTCTCTTCTAAACTCGTTAACATCCACCTGTGTGCCAGGCAAAAACGCCGAATCTCCCGGCTCGAGAATAGAAACTTTACGAAGCATCTGCCTTGCAATTGCCTCAATGTGCTTGTCATTAATATCTACACCCTGAGAGATGTAAACTTCCTGAACCTGAGAAACGATATAGCGAAGTGTCGTATTGAAATCGGTAAGCCTCAAAAGATCATGTGGGTTAATAGATCCCTTGGTAAGCTGCTGTGCGACATCGACTTTAACGCCATCGTAAACATCGGGCATTAGCTGCGATCTAGCAGGAACTTGATGCTCTGCGACGTTACCATCCTCGTCTACGATAGTAAGAGTTCTGGTGGTCTTATCCTCAACGATAGACAGAGTACCTGCAAGATCAGCCAGCACTGCCTGACCCTTAGGACGCCTAGCTTCAAAGAGCTCAGTTACACGAGGCAGACCATGAGTGATATCGTCTCCCGCGACACCTCCCGTATGGAAAGTACGCATTGTTAGCTGAGTACCAGGCTCACCAATCGACTGAGCAGCAATAATTCCAACAGCGGTGCCAATATTGACAGGCCTTCTAGTAGACAGATCCCATCCATAGCACTTCTGACAAATCCCATGATCAGACTTGCAGGTCATGATCGTGCGGATTTCTATTTCTTCAACACCAATGGCTACAAGTTCTTCAAGAGCCTCAATCGAGGGGATATATTCACCCTTGTCATAGATAATCTCACCGGTTGCAGGATCCACAATAGGACTCTGAACACAGCGACCAAGCAGATTGTCATCAATCTCACCACGAGGGCCTTGAATTGGATAGACAATTCCCTCATCATTTCCGCAGTCTTCCTCGCGAACAATGACATCTTGAGCAACGTCAACTAGACGACGTGTCAGGTATCCAGAGTCGGCAGTTCTAAGAGCAGTATCTGCCAAACCCTTACGAGCGCCATGAGTAGAGATAAAGTACTCAAGTACCGACAGTCCCTCACGGAAGTTTGCCTTAATTGGACGGTCGATAATCTCACCCTTTGGATCGGACATAAGTCCGCGCATTCCGGCAAGCTGTCTGATCTGCTTCATGTTTCCACGAGCACCAGAAAAAGCCATCATGTAGATCGGATTGAACTTGTCAAAGTTCTCTATCATTGCAGATCCAACATCTTCGTTGGCCTGATTCCAAATATCTACAGTTTGCTTATGCCTATCTTCCTCGCTGATAAAGCCCATTGCGTAACCTTCATCAATCTGAGCGACTTTCTTATCAGCCTCAGCAAGGATCTCACCTTTGTTATCGGGAATCGCGGCATCATAAACCGAAACAGTAATTCCGGCCTTGGTGGCATAGTGGAAGCCCATCTCCTTTAGACCATCGAGGATGGGAGGCATCTCGGATAGCTTGTAGCGAGTTGCGCACTGCTCAACCAAATCGCCAATCTCTTCCTTGTTCATCTCATGATTGATAAACGGGAAGTCGTCGGGAAGCACCGAGTTAAAGATAATCCTACCGATAGTTGTATGGAGTCTCTCTCCGGCCTTGTGCTCAGCAAAGCAGTGTTTACCCTTTAGCTTTCCTGTGTAATCGCTGCCTGGAGTGAACTGCTCTATAGTATCGCGATCTAGGCGTACATATATTTTTGCCTGCAAATCAACATCTGCGCCCGAATCGTAGGCATTCATTGCATCCTTGAAGTCAAGGAAGATCCTGCCCTCTCCAGGGAAACCATCGCGAGCAGCAGTGAGATAATACAGACCAATTATCATGTCTTGGGTAGGAACAGTTAAGGCACGACCATGAGCAGGCGATTTGATGTTATTCGAAGACAGCATCAAAACCCTAGCCTCAGCCTGGGCCTCAACAGATAGTGGAACGTGCACGGCCATCTGGTCGCCATCAAAGTCGGCATTAAAAGCGGTGCACATCAGGGGATGCAAACGAATTGCCTTGCCCTCTACCAAGACTGGCTCAAATGCCTGAATACCAAGCCTATGCAGGGTGGGTGCCCTGTTCAGCAACACTGGATGCTCGGTAATTACATCTTCTAAGACATCCCAAACTACGTTGTTTCCTCGATCAACCGCCTTTTTGGCCGCCTTGACATTGGGATAGTGCTCAAGCTCAACTAGCCTCTCAATTACAAAGGGCTTAAAAAGCTCAAGTGCCATGGTTTTAGGAAGACCACACTGATGCAACTTAAGAGTAGGGCCAACCACGATAACCGAGCGACCAGAGTAGTCAACACGCTTACCAAGCAGATTTTGACGGAAGCGACCCTGCTTACCTTTGAGCATATCCGAAAGCGACTTTAATGGACGATTGCCAGGACCTGTCACAGGACGACCACGACGTCCATTATCAAACAGAGAGTCCACAGCTTCTTGAAGCATGCGCTTCTCGTTGTTAACGATGATCTCGGGAGCCGCAAGATCCAACAGCCTCTTAAGGCGATTATTACGATTGATAACCCTTCGATAAAGATCGTTAAGATCGCTAGCAGCAAAACGTCCACCATCAAGCTGCACCATGGGGCGCAAATCTGGAGGGAGAACAGGTATTACGGACAAAATCATGTCGGCCGGATCGTTTTCGCTCTTTAGAAAAGCATCAACTACCTTAAGACGCTTTATAGCCTTAACTTTGCGCTGGCCACGACCCTCGGCAATGGTCTCGCGAAGCTCAGCAGAAATCTGCTCGAGATCGATTGCCTCGAGTAATTCTTTAACGGACTCTGCTCCCATACCGCCACGCAGGTAATCTGAGTAGTTAAGCTTGATCTCACGATAGAGATTCTCATCTGAAATGAGATCCTTTTCGTCTATGCGAGCAAAAACCTCAAAGGCCTCCTGCCTCAAGGCTTTACGATCATCAAACTCTTCGCGAATATCTACTATCTCGGCCGCAATCTCCTCGGGAGTCATAAGATCGTCTGGATCAATTTCGAGATCTTCGGCACTAAACTTGCTTGCATCAAGACGCTCTACACTCTCGATAACACGCTCGCATTCGGCCTCTATCTCTTCAAGATCGGCTTCAAGCTCATCGCGAAGCATATCCAGATCAGCCTCGCGGGCCTCATAATCTACCCAAGTTACAATTGCCGAGGCAAAATAGAGAACTTTCTCAAGATCTTTGGGAGGAATATCTAGGAGATATCCAAGGCGCGAAGGCGATCCTTTGAAATACCAGATATGACTAACAGGAGCAGCAAGCTCAATGTGTCCCATTCGCTCGCGACGCACTTTGGCACGAGTTACCTCAACGCCGCAGCGCTCGCAAACAATACCCTTAAAGCGAATGCGCTTGTATTTTCCGCAGCTGCACTCCCAATCTTTGGTAGGACCAAAGATCTTTTCGCAGAAAAGTCCGTCTTTTTCGGGCTTTAAAGTCCTGTAATTAATGGTTTCTGGCTTTTTAACCTCGCCGTACGACCAGCTCCTGATCTTCTCGGCGCTAGCAAGACCAATGCGGATGCTATCGAAATTATTGACATCTAGCTCTGCCATGTGATGCTACTCCCCTTCCACATCGCCAAGAAGCGAATCGTCTTCATCGACATCCTGCATGTCCATGAGCTCGCTAGCGATAATGTCGAGCATGTCATCGTCTGTAGTGGCCTGCTCTTCTTCGGAACCAGCAATGATTGCATCGAGATCAGGATCCCTATCCAACTCTCTTTCGGTCTTAACATGGTTATCACTGATCATCTCCACGTCGAGAGCCAGTGACTTCATTTCTTTAATGAGCACCTTAAACGACTCCGGCACCTCGGGCGAAGGAATGTTCTCGCCCTTAACTACGTGTTCATAAGCTCTTACACGACCAGAAGTGTCGTCCGACTTAATGGTTAGAATTTCTTGCAGCACATTGGCGGCACCGTAGGCATAAAGAGCCCAAACCTCCATCTCACCAAAACGCTGGCCACCAAACTGAGCCTTACCACCCAAGGGCTGCTGCGTAATTAGCGAATATGGACCGGTTGAGCGGGCATGAATCTTGTCATCAACCAAGTGAGAAAGCTTGAGGATGTAATTGCGCCCAACCGTGATTGGCTCTCTAAACTTTTCGCCCGTGCGTCCATCGTATAAATCGGTCTTTCCTGTAAGCGAAAGCTGAGGGATAAACTCCTCACGCATAAAATCGCCCAGCTCTGCCTTTGCCTTGGCCTTAAGATTTTTGTTAGCCTTAGCAATTGCGTCCGAGATCTCAACCTCTGTTGCACCATCAAAAACAGGAGTGGACACAAAGACCGGTTCGTTTTGAACTGATCCATCATCAGACCATCCAACAGACGCAGCCCATCCAAGATGGGTCTCCATTAGCTGTCCAACATTCATACGAGAAGGAACGCCTAGCGGATTAAGGATGATATCAACTGGAGTTCCATCAGAGAGGTAAGGCATATCCTCCACTGGCAAAATCCTTGAAATAACACCCTTGTTGCCGTGACGTCCAGAAAGCTTGTCGCCCTGCTGTATCTTTCTCTTTTGTGCAACGTAGACTCTTACAATCTCGTTTACACTCGGAGGAAGCTCATCGCCGTTATCAACCGAGAAGCGAATAACTGCGATAACACGACCTTCGGTACCATGTGGCACCTTAAGCGAAGTATCACGAGCTTCGCGAGCTTTCTCACCAAAGATCGCACGCAAAAGTCTCTCTTCGGCAGTAAGTTCAGTCTCTCCCTTGGGGGTAACCTTACCTACCAAAACATCGCCAGGAAAGACCTCTGCACCAATGCGAACAATTCCATCGGAATCAAGATTGGCAAGCATATCCTCACTCATATTGGGAATCTCACGAGTGATCTCTTCTGGACCAAGCTTGGTGTCACGAGCATCAACCTCATACTCAGATATATGAATAGAGGTAAGAAGATCGTCGCTAACTACTCGCTCAGACAAGATGATAGCGTCCTCGTAGTTGTAACCTTCCCAAGGCATGTAAGCCACCAGCAGGTTTTGCCCAAGCGATAACTCGGCCTTATCTGTAGAAGGTCCATCCGCTAAGACATCGCCAATTTCTACCCTATCGCCAGGCTTCACTAGCGGCCTATGATTAAGACAACCGCTTTGATTGGAGCGGCGGAACTTAGGCAGATCGTAGGAGACAAGCTCACCCTCATCAGACTTGATATCTATACGGTCGGCCTGAACGTATTCGACCACGCCGCCCGACTTAGCAAGCACAATCTCGCCAGAATCCACAGCACAGCGAAACTCCATGCCTGTTCCAATAAGAGGAGCGCTAGGACGAATCAGGGGCACAGCCTGCCTCTGCATATTCGAACCCATAAGCGCACGGTTAGCATCGTCATGCTCCAAAAACGGAATCAAAGCTGTAGCTACCGAGACCATCTGCCTAGGCGAAACATCCATATAGTCGACCTTATCAGGCGCAAGCTCAGCAGGCTCACCAAAAGTTCCATCCACGCCACGAGTACGACAAAGGACCTTATCGGCTTCTACGATTGTTCCATCGGCCTGCTTAGTAATAAACTTGCGAGTTTCTAGATCAAAAGGATCGTTTGCCTGAGCAATTGTGTAATTTTCTTCTTCGTCGGCAGTTAGATAGTCGATCTCGTCTGTAACCTTTCCATCTACTACCTTACGATATGGAGCTTCAATAAAGCCAAAGGGATTAACCCTAGCATAGGTTGCAAGCGATCCAATAAGACCAATGTTTGGACCTTCTGGAGTCTCGATAGGACACATCCTGCCGTAGTGGGAGGTATGCACGTCGCGAACCTCAAAGCCAGCTCTCTCGCGCGAAAGTCCACCAGGACCTAGAGCAGACAATCTGCGCTTGTGAGTGATACCAGCAGCAGGATTGGTCTGATCCATAAACTGAGAAAGCTGCGAGGATCCAAAGAATTCCTTTATTGCAGCAACGATTGGCCTAATGTTGATGAGCGACTGTGGGGTAATGTCGTCAAATTCCTGAGTAGACATACGCTCGCGCACAACGCGCTCCATACGCGAAAGACCAATCCTAAATTGATTTTGTATCAGCTCTCCAACAGTACGAATACGACGATTGCCAAAATGATCTATATCGTCTGTAGTGCACCTTGGATCACCATTATGCAGATCGATGACATAGCGCATCGTATGAATAATGTCATCAGATGTAAGAGTTATATCATCGTCGCTTTTATCTAATCCAAGCTTTTTATTGATCTTATAACGACCCACATTTGCAAGATCATAACGCTGAGGATTAGTAAAGAGATTCTTGAGTAGCACACTAGCAGAGTCCACTGTTGGTGGCTCACCTGGACGCAAACGACGATACAACTCGAGAAGAGCCTCGTCCTGTGTAGTGCTTGGGTCTCTATTAAGAGTGCGCAAGACTATTTCTGAATCCCCCAGGCACTCTATAATTTCTTCGCGAGTAACGGCGATACCAAGAGCCTTAAGCAACAGAGTGGCAGGCTGCTTGCGCTTACGATCAACTCTTACTGACAAAACGTCCCTTTTGTCAGTTTCAAACTCAAGCCAAGCTCCTCTAGATGGAATTATCTTGGCGTTGTAAAGTATCGCATCGGATGTTTTATCAGGCTCGGAGTCAAAGTAGACACCAGGCGACCTAACCAGCTGGCTAACCACAACGCGCTCTGTTCCGTTGACGATAAATGTCCCCTGCTCAGTCATTAGGGGAAAATCGCCCATAAAAATGTCTTCTTGCTGCTTGATCTCGCCTGTTCGCTTGTCAACTAAACGAACCATCACAAAAAGAGGAGCCTGATAGGAAATGTCTTTTTCCTTGCACTCCAAAACAGAGTACTTGGGGTCCCCAAGCTCATGCCCTAAAAACACAAGAGAGAGCTTCTTTTGAGAATTCTCTATTGGAGAGATATCCTGAAAAGCCTCTTGTATTCCAATGGTTTTAAATCTTTCATAGGATTGTGTTTGGATAGCCATAAGATTTGGAACATCCATGACTTCCGGAATTTTGGCAAAACTTTTACGTGTGCGGTGATGTCTTGATTTAGTGGAAGTCTTCTCGCTCACCACGTAGCCTCCTAGATGGAAAAAACAAGGGTGTGTAAAATCACGCAAATTACGAGTATACACAATACAGATTCCGATCAACATGCCTCGCTGACCGGAATCTGTAAAAGGATCTATGTCTTTTTATGTCGGCTTGAGCTAGGCATGTTCAACAAAACAAGATCCAGCTCAAGCTCAACAACTATCGGGGCATGAATCATCAACAGCCCCACATCATCCAAAGAGCTACTTGAGAGTTACGGCAGCACCGGCCTCCTCGAGCTTGGTCTTGGCCGCCTCGGCAGTATCCTTATCAACGCCCTCGAGAACAACCTTGGGAGCACTCTCGACAACCTCTTTAGCCTCCTTAAGACCAAGGCTGGTGAGCTCGCGAACAGCCTTAATAACAGCAATCTTGTTGTCACCAAAGCCCTCGAGATTAACATCAAAGCTGGTCTTCTCCTCTTCTGCGGCACCAGCATCGCCACCTGCAGGTGCAGCAGCAACAGCTACAGGAGCAGCAGCGGATACGCCAAAGACTTCCTCAAGTTCCTTTACGAGCTCAGAAAGCTCTAGGGCGGGCATTTCTTTTAAAGCCTCAATAATCTCTTCTTTACTAACAGCCATTTTTAGTATCTCCCTTTATCAAAGCGCTATGTTTAAGCAGCGCTCAGCTCATCACCCAAACATGACTCTTTAGTAGCACGCTGGGTATTTACAACATTTGCTAAGCTAAAATCTAGCAACTTAAAATTTGCCAACTTTAAAATCAGTTGGCCACCTATGCTGCTAGGCAGCCTTCGTGTCTTTGATGGCATTGACTGCCCTTGCAAAAGCCTCCATTGGGCCATTGAGAACACGAACAAGTCCGGTCGCAGGACCTTGCATTGTACGAAGGAGCATAGAAAGCAGCTCTTCGCGCGAAGGCAGCTCGGCAATCGCCTCCATCTGTGCAGCATCCACTGCACGGCCATCCATGATTCCGCCTTTTAAGGTCAAATTGTCATTGGCCTTGCAAAAGTCTTTGAGAGCCTTCATGGAAGGAACAGGATCGTCCTTGGCAAAAACAAAGGCCGAAGGTCCGTTAAGAACATCGTCAAGTGTTGGTAATTCAAGCTCTTCTAAAGCAAGCTTGGTAAGAGTGTTCTTAAGAACTTTTACTGTTGCGCCAGTCTCTCTAATATTGCTGCGCAATTGCTCAGTTTCTTTAACAGTTAAACCTCTGTAGTCAACAATCCAAACCGCAGAGCACTCTTTAAGATCCTCAACAATGCTGCGAACTTTTTCTTGCTTTTCAATATTCGCCATTAAGTTACACCTCCTTTACGGCTAATCGGATCCAATCCTTTGAGCAGACCCAGAAGCCGTCATTTGTAACATTCATCTAAAAGCGATGCCTGTTACAAATAAAGCAGCCTCCACTGTCCAGCGGAGGCCGTCTGATGTGCTAGGCACTAAAAAGATCGACCACCTCGGCAGGCCTTCCTTTAAGAAAATTAAGCCAAATGGCACCGGCTGTCTTGGGCAGTTGAATGCTCTATTTAATTTTGCAAACTCCCAATTTGCTCGTTTGCACCTTGGGAGTTTCCCACAAAAGCTATGTATCGCAAGATAAAAATGCGTAGCCAGATAAATGAATCAGGCTAAGGGAAGCTAAGAGAAGTCAAGGGGAGCTAAAGGAGCTAAAGGAAGCTCATCTAGCTCAATCAACTAATCGGTAGCTTCGATGGCCGCAGAAGGATCAATGTGTATGCCAGGACCCATAGTTGAAGCAAGAGTGATCGATCTGACATAGCGACCCTTAGCAGCGGCTGGCCTAACACGCAAAATTTCGTTTACCAAAGCCGCATAGTTTTCTAACAAAGAAGACTCTTCGAACGAAACCTTACCAATAGGCACATGGATGTTTCCATAACGATCGGCACGATACTCAACACGACCAGCCTTGAGCTCCTTGACAATCTTTTCGACATCATTGGTTACGGTACCAAGCTTTGGATTTGGCATGAGGCCTCTAGGTCCCAAAATCTTACCAAGACGACCAACCTTAGACATCATATCGGGAGTAGCAACAGCAGCATCAAAATCAAGCATACCGCCCTGGATATCCTGCACCAAATCATCGCTTCCGATGATATCTGCACCAGCTGCCTCAGCCTCGCGAGCCTTGTCACCCTCGGCAAACACAGCAACCCTTACCGCATTGCCAGTTCCATTGGGAAGCGAGATCGATCCACGGAGCTGCTGATCGGCCTGACGAGTGTCAATTCCAAGGCGCATATGAAGCTCAACGCTCTCGTCAAACTTGGCAAAGCTAATTTCTTTTAATAGCTTTAGTGCCTCATAAGGGGCGTAAAGTTTGTCCTCAACCTTAGCCTTGGCATTACGAAGATTTTTTCCATACTTTGGCATGTAATTCTCCTTAGTGGTAAATCACGAGCCATGCCGGCCCTTCCACACATTTAAACAGGCCGCCGATGCGAGCCCTAAATGCAAACTCAAAAAGCGGCACGCAAAACGGCCTCGACCTGTTATAGCTAAAAGATAGTTGCTTTACTGACTAGCTAACACTTAAAACAAGGGGATAAAGCCCTAAAATCAAACGTTTAAACGTTTTAGGCAGAGCCAAATTAGTAGTTGGTCTGAATAGCAATTGGCTTGTTGCCTCTACGAGTAACATATTTGCCGGTATCGGCGACACCTTCGACCCTAATGCCCATAGAGCGAGCAGTTCCCATAATGATCTTTTCTGCAGCCTCAATAGTATTTGCATTGAGATCGGGGAACTTAATCTCGGCAATCTCGCGAAGCTGCTCACGTGTAAGCTCGCCAACCTTATTGATATGCGGCTCACCAGAAGCATGCTCAAGACCAAGCGCCTGCTTAATCAAAAATGCAGCGGGTGGAGTCTTGCAGACAAAGCTAAAGGTTTTGTCCTCATAGATAGTGATTTCTACAGGAATAAGTGTGCCTGCTCTGTCCTGAGTCTCTGCATTAAAAGCCTGGCAGAACTGCATAATATTAACGCCCTGGGCACCAAGAGCAGGACCTACCGGAGGCGCTGGATTGGCATTTCCTCCCTCAATCTGAAGCTTAACAAAGCCGCTTACTGCCTTTGCCATCTTCCACACTTCCCTTTCTACGCTTAGCAGGCCGCCATAAGGCGGCCTAAAATTCCCAAAATTCCTAATATCAAATGGACGATAAAAAAATCGCATGTGCGAGAAGCTACCAGCTACGTCCTATTGCTGGACATCACATGCGATTAACTAATTAGACCTTTGTTACCTGGTCAAAGCTAAGTTCAACCGGAGTCCCTCTACCAAAAATAGAAACCATGACCTTAACCTTGCCAGCCTCTGGGAGAACCTCGCTAACGATACCGTCAAACTCTTCCAAGGGACCAGAAACAACCTTGACTGCCTGACCAACCTCGATGTCGGTACTAGTTTTGCGTGGAACACTCTGACTGCTACGACCCATGATCTTTTGATATTCATCACGAGGTAGTGGAGTAGGCTTACCCTCGGCTCCTACAAAGCCTGTAACACCTGGAGTATTGCGAACAACACTCCAAACATGATCATCTAATTCCATCCGCACCAAAACATAGCCAGGAAAAACCTTTTTGTCGGTGGTAACGCGTCTACCACCTTCCTTGATTTCTGTGACTTCTTCAGTGGGAATTTGAATATCCGAGATCTGATCTTCAAGCTCCATGGACTCTATACGATGAAGCAAGTTATCTCTAACCCTGTTTTCATATCCAGAATAGGTATGAAGCACATACCATCTCTTGCCCATTTAAGTTAGCCTCCAAGCTCAGAGAACCAAACAAGCAAAGGCGTCACCGCAAAATCTACTGCATAAAGAATTACGCCAAAGAAAACAAGAGCTAGAAGAACGATTACAAACATACGCCCAACGTCACGCTTAGGGGGCCAAACAACCCTCTTCATCTCTACCTTGACGTTGCGCAAGTAATTTACAAAAGTGTGAATGAACTTTGGCCCTCTGGGGGGTCTACTAGCTTTCTCAGCAGCCTTGCGCTCCTTTTCGGCACGCTTCTGCTTTTTCTTTGCAACAGCAGCTGCTTCTTTTTCGGCAGCTTTTTCTGCTTTAGCAAGCTTTTTGGCTTCTTCTTTTGAAGTTACCGAAACTTCATCTGTTGAATCCGTAGAAGCAGTATCGGATACAGAAACTTCACCTGACTCTACATCAGATGAATCGCTCGTATCCGAATCGCCCGAGGCAAAAGACTCATCCTTGTCAGTATCCCGATTGCTGCTATGGAGCTTTGCAGCTTTAAGGTTTTGCTTCTTTCGCTCTGCGCGCGTTTGCTTTGCCATGTGTTATCCGTTCGTGAATATCTGAACAATTTGTGTCGCAAAAAAATAAGGATGCAGATGGCAGGCCAGGAGGGACTCGAACCCCCAACAAACGGTTTTGGAGACCGCCGCTCTACCAATTGGAGCTACTGGCCTATATCTACAAGCTCCTACTTCACAACGCTAGCGCGTCTCTCTGTGAAGTGTATGATGACCGCACCACTTGCAATATTTCTTAAACTCAATGCGATCAGGGTTATTTTGCTTGTTTTTCTTGGTCGAATAGTTACGGCGCTTACACTCAGTGCATGCCATCGTGACCAACGTACGCATTTATCCTCCTATTAAAAGAACAATCAGCGCTAAAAATCAAGCGCGGAGAAACTTATCAAATACATGATGAAAACGTCAATGACCTAAAGCTAAGTACACAGCAAACGGCCTTTTAGGCCATTAACGTTCTAACATGTGTATTAAACAAAGAATCATTAAACAAGACACAGGCTTTAAGTAGTGTCCCCATCATGAGGGAACCCGGCTCTAAGAACCGGGTTCCCGCCTTGATATAAAGGCTAAGTAGTATGACTACTTGATAATCTCGGTAACAGTACCAGATCCAACAGTGCGGCCACCCTCGCGGATTGCAAAGCGCAGACCCTGCTCCATAGCGATGGAATTAATGAGCTCACCAGTAATTTCCACATTATCGCCAGGCATAACCATCTCAGTGCCCTCGGGCAGATGAACCACACCAGTAACGTCGGTGGTACGGAAGTAGAACTGAGGACGATATCCATCGAAGAATGGAGTATGACGTCCACCCTCTTCCTTGGTCAAAACATAAACCTGACCCTTGAACTCAGAATGCGGAGTCACGCTACCGGGCTTGCAGAGAACCTGACCGCGAACAATTTCCTCACGCTTAACTCCACGAAGCAAGACACCGATGTTGTCACCAGCCTGAGCCTCGTCCAAAATCTTGCGGAACATCTCAACACCAGTGCAAACAGTCTTGGTGGTCTCCTTGATGCCCACGATCTCGACATCATCGTTCATGTGGATAACGCCGCGCTCTACACGACCAGTAGCTACAGTTCCACGACCAGTGATGGTGAAGATATCCTCAACAGCCATGAGGAATGGCTTATCGACGTCGCGCTCAGGAATAGGAATGTAGCTATCTACTGCATCCATGAGCTCCCAGATCTTCTCCTGCCACTCTGCATCACCCTCGAGGGCCTTAAGAGCAGAGCCACGAACAATCGGGGTGTCATCTCCGGGGAAACCATACTCGGTGAGAAGCTCACGAGTCTCCATCTCAACAAGCTCAACAAGCTCTTCGTCGTCGACCATGTCACACTTGTTCAAGAAGACAATGATGTAGGGAACGCCAACCTGACGGGCAAGCAGAATGTGCTCACGAGTCTGAGCCATAGGACCATCAGTTGCAGCAATAACAAGAATTGCACCATCCATCTGAGCGGCACCAGTGATCATGTTCTTGATGTAGTCGGCATGACCTGGGCAGTCTACGTGTGCATAGTGACGAGTGTCGGTCTCGTACTCAATATGTGCAATAGAGATCGTAATACCACGCTCGCGCTCCTCGGGAGCCTTGTCGATCTCATCAAAAGCAGTAAAGTCGGCAGTTGCGCTGCCATGAGACCCATCATTTTCTGAAAGGGTTTTAGAAATCGCTGCGGTCAGGGTTGTCTTACCGTGATCAACGTGACCGATAGTTCCGATGTTAACATGTGGTTTCGTACGCTCAAAATGCTCTTTCGCCATATTGGCTCCTCCTTCTAGAGTCTAGACTCCCCGTGCCTACTGGCACGTCTTTAGCTAGCTAGCTCTTCGATTCTTACTATTTTAGGAGGGACCTTAGGCCCCTTTCCTTTATCCATGCCCACTAACGAGCAATTAGACCAAAATGGTAGCGGTGACTGGACTCGAACCAGTGACGCCACGGGTATGAACCGTGTG
>CAZOMM010000006.1:33312-40816 GCA_964581165.1 uncultured Coriobacteriaceae bacterium | reverse complement strand
TTTCTCTGTCTTGCTCCCCAACAGCTGCAACAGAGACATACCAGCACCCCTTCCTCTCTCTTTCAAGCTCGAAACTCGACCTAAGCTCGAACTTGAGTTCCAGCACAAAGCTTCCTAGCCGTACCGATAAAAGGACGACTAGGCCCAGATTTGCCTCCTTTCGTAATTTGAGACTTACATCTAGGAAGGTGCGCACCCTCTATTTGTATGTTTTTCTCAAAGAGTTGGATGCTGGCAGTTTAAGTACATATAAATTTGATTTCTGTTGTTAAAACAACGAAAATATAAGTTTTTCACTAGATTTTTTTTCAGGAGAATTTTCTGATAACGATCTAGGTCGAAAACACCATTGAGAGACGCTCTACACGTTTTACCTTTGAACAACGTGTAATGAAGGCCGATTTTCCTTTGAAAAATGTGTAGAGCACTGCAATGCGACCACATTAGAGCAGGAGGAATTTACGAGTCCAAAAAGACAAGGACAAGCACCTTTCACCCCACACGCGCCCTTTATCCGCCGTTCGCGCCCACAGAAAAAAGCGCGACTACTGAGCGAGAAGCGGTAAAAAGAAAATATAAACTTTGAGATTTACATCTAGAAAGGTGCGCACCCTCTATCTGCATGTCCACCAACAATCGGACATTGGCAGTCTAAGTGCATCTAAATTTGATTTCTGTTGTTTCTCCAACAAAACGGAGATTTTTTAGGAGAATTTTTTGGTAATTACCTGATGATGAGCCAAAAGGAAAACAGGTCCTTCGGCGGATTCGAAAAGCTCACACTTACGGAATCACCCCGAAGGACTACCTGATCATCGGCACGGCCTTGCGTTCCTAAATTTTTGAATAGGCAGATAGGAAGGCAGATTTATAAAAGCATGGGTACGCAGCCTCAAAAAAGACTGGTCTTAAAGGAAGGCCAGTCTTGAAAGCTCGATCTTAAAGAAAGGCTGCTAGTCTTAAAGAAAGGGCCAATCTTAAAGAAAAGCCCGGTCTTGAAAAAATCTTAAAGGTAAGACTGCATTGATCCCATTCCGGATCCTATACCTGCTGCACCATCTATCGACTTGAGCAAGGTAATCTCAAAATTGAGAGCCTGTCCTGCGAGCGGATGGTTTAAATCCATGGTCACAATTCCATCCTCAATGGACACAACCAACATTTGCATAAAACCATCTGGCCCTTGCATAACAACGCGCTGCCCAACCGGAAGATTGCGCCCATTAGGAATGTCGTCAACGGAGTATTCCTTAATATTGGATTCGGAATGCTCTCCATAAGCCTCTTCTACAGGGATATGAACCTTTTTGGTCTCCCCTATCTCCATGTCGGCTACAGCCGCATCAAAACCATCAATAACCTGACCTGCTCCACAGATAAAAGTAATGGGTTCTCCCTGCTCTTTGGACGAATCAAAGACTGTTCCATCATCGAAAGTTCCCACATATTCGCAGGTTACGGTTCTTCCCTTATTATCCATCTAACATTTCCTCCGATTGTCTTTATCCATGTATCTTGTATCCCACTTTGCAATATCAAGATAAGCCTATCAATTGTACGGCAAGCTTAGATCTTATCAACAGAGCTATTAATCAAAGCGCGCAGCTCGTCGATACCTGTACCTTTTTCGGAAGATGTAACAACAATCTGAATCTCTTTAGGCAAGGCAAGCTGCTTTCTTATTGCCGACATCTGCTTATTGGCCTGCTGTCTAGAAAGCTTATCGGCCTTGGTAAGAATAACAGCAAAGGGCAAGGTAGATTCTTTTAAAAAGCTAATCATCTGCTCATCTAATTTGCTTGCCTCGTGCCTAATGTCAACAAGAGAGGCTATTAAAGCAAATCGCCTGTCTTGCGCAAAGTAAGCTTCTATCAATTCAGACCAGCGCTGTCTTTCTGATTTAGAGACCTTTGCAAAACCATAGCCCGGAAGATCAACAAGATCACAGCCACCTAGCTCATAAAAGTTAATAGTTGCTGTTTTGCCTGGTTGAGAAGAAACCCTAGCAAGGTTTTTGCGATAGAGGAGTTTATTAAGCAGAGATGATTTACCTACATTAGAACGTCCTGCAAATGCAACTTCTGGGTGAATTGATTTTGGAAGCTGGGCAGAGCTTCCGTGTGCAGAGCGAAATTTTGCGTTCTTAAAATTAATAGCCATTATTTCTAGCTATACCCCGTAATCTTAAAGGTGGAGTCGATTCAAACTCGTAATCTTTGTTCTACAAAAGATGAGGCCCCATTTACAGAGACCTCATCTGTGGAATAAGTACTAGAAGATTCTAGAAAGTTCTAGAAAGTTACAACCCTATCCTCATCTGTAAAGGAACTAAAGGTTGCAGTTGCGTCCTCGAGATAGAAAACTTCGTTATTGCCATCTCCAGGCTGGTAACGATCGGCTAGGCTGGGATAGGCCTCGAGCATGTGCTGTTGCGGCTCCAAACGCTCATCTAGAATGGCTTTGGCAGCAATCCTGACCCAACTCCCTCCAGTAAAAGCACAGATCTCAACTTTGGGATTTGCCTTCATCTGTTTACTTACTGGTTTAACCTTGCCTGTTTGAATGTAGAGCTTGTCTTCAAACTTATCTATTGTGCCAAAAGCGCGAACCCTTGGCTGATCGCCATCTACTGTGGCTAGATAGTAGGTGCCGGCCTTCTTTAAAAACTCGTAAACCTCATCCATTGCATTTGTTCCTTTCGCTTAGGCATAGTTGATCTCGTTGCAAATACAAAACCAGATCAAACTACCCCAGATCAAGACAGCCACTAAATGGTAGCATGACGGCTTAACACAAAGTAAGGTTTAGTTTATAGAGCTTTGCTTAAATCACCCTGTCGGTGTTGCAATCTTCGAGCATATAGCGACAATCGATAATCTTTTTACCTTTGGCAATCTCGGACACGATTTTGAACTGTCTCCAGGGCGTTGTAATTACTAGAACATCACAAACGTCGCAGATCTCTTTTAGGCTAAAACAGTATCTGATGTCTTGTTTATATTCCACAGCATAATCATCGTTAGCGATAGGATCGTAAGCATAGATATTGCTGTAGCCCTTAGACAACAGACAATCTATTATCTTGGCCGAAGCCGAATTGCGAACATCTCCAGAACCTTCTTTGTAGGTAAGCCCTAAAATTCCGAGTTTTTGAGAAGGATCTGTTGCAGCAGCAATCTCCTCGCAGATTTTTGGGGTGATAAGTTCATTGACTTTTAGAACGCTCTCGAGGAGATCTGTACGGGCACCATGCCTGCGAGCGATTGTCACAAAATCAGCAGTATCCTTTGGAAGTTTCATGCCTCCAAAGCCACAGCCTGGATATACATATCCTCGCATCGTGTTATCGCCCCATCTGCGATCCATCTGAAGAATATGGAAAGCACCTTGGATGTCAATCCCGCCGATGGCCTTGGCAACCTGTGCCATCTCATTTGAGTAGCTAATCATCGTGGATAAAAACGTAGAAGACATATAGCTAACAAATTCCGATGTCTTAAAAGATACAGGCATAATGGGCGCATCAAAGAGCAGGTAATACTTGCTTAGGATCTCGATATCGCGCTCATTTTGAGCACCGATAACCACCCTGCTTGGGTTAGTAAAATCGTCCCAACACTTGCCTTCGCGCATAAGCTCAGGCAAAAAAGCTAAACCTGCATCTTCGCCAAGAGTGACACCCCGTTCTTCTAGGAAAGGAACAATTACATTTTCTAGAGAACCAGGTGGCAGGATAGTTTTTATGGCGAGCACAAAATAATCCTCAAACTCAGCGTCGAGAACAGAATCTATAGCATTAAAGATTTTAGAGTAGTCTAGGCTCCCATCGACCATGCGAGGACTGCCCGTACAAATAATAAAGACATCGATACCATCTGGCATATCATCGATGTCATCGAGCACATGAAATCCAACATTGAGATTTCTCTCTAAGCCCTCATCTAACCCAGGTTCGTAATAGGGGATCTTGCCTCGCCTAATAAGATCCACCCTAAAATCATCAATATCAACGCCATAGACCTGCGCGCCCATCTCGGCAAAGCCTACAGCAGCAGTAAGACCAACAAAACCCAGTCCTAGAACAGCAATCATTCTTGGAACACCTCTACGCAGGTTAAGGGGTACATTACTAATACGACATCTAGCTTGTAAATCGGATTAACTAATCGACGTTAAAAAAGCCGCTAATACATAACGGCCTCTTCAAGTATAGAATGCTGTTGCAAATAACCAGGCTTTTTATTGGACGAAGGGACTTTGCAGGCAGGGGGCGGACAAGTGACCAACATAGATAGCAACGGCAAAAAAGCTCAGCTTGAAATTGTGAACGAGGCGGGCATGGAGAGCGCGGCGAACGAGGTAGGCGCACGTGTCGAGGCAAACGCAGCTAGCGGGTCGAACGCGCCGAACGCGGCAGACACACCCAGCGGAGCAGACACACCCAACGAAGCAGACGCAAGCGATGCACACAGCTCTGAAAAAGCGATAGAAAATGCCAAAGAGGCCCTAGAAGACGAAGAAATGCTCTACGAACTCTCGGACCTCTTTAGAATCTTTGCCGATACAACTAGGCTTAAGGTTCTCTATGCAATGATGGCAGGTGACTTTAGCGTCTCGGATCTAGCCGAGATTGTTGGCGTATCCCAATCGGCAATCTCACATCAACTTCGCACGCTTAAGCAAGCTCGCCTGGTCAAATTTACTCGCAAGGGCAAAAGCATCCATTACTCCCTTTGCGACGACCACGTAAAGACCATCCTCGATATGGGAATGAGCCACGTCTGGGAGTGAGAATTGAGACGTTCACTCCCTAACGAATAAGCCACATCAGGAAATCAGGGAGCTAGGGACTGAAGGCTGAAAGGCAAAGGCTTCAGTCCCTAGCATCTACTACCTAATCTTTCCACCAGTAGCCTTGCAGACCTTTTCCACAACTTTGGCATGACGTTTTTCTGCCTCTTGAGAGGTCAAGGTTCTAGCAGGATCTCGATATTCGATGGAAAAGGCCATCGACTTAAGCCCTGCCCCAAGCTTTTCCTCATCACGATAAACGTCAAACAACTTGGCAGATGTGACCATTGAGCCCCCAGCAGATCTAATTGCATCAAGAATCTCTTGGCAGCTAACTGACTCATCAACAACAATTGCCATGTCCATATCCACTGCTGGAAACTGCGGAATATCCTCATAAGGCCTGCAAAGCCTTGCCAATACAATGAGTACCTCCATATCAAGCTCAAAGGCAATAACAGGAGGAGCAACCTCAAAGGCTGCACAAACCTCGGGGTGAATTACACCAAGCCAGCCAATCTTTCTCTTGCCACAAAGCACTCTGGCAGCTGCACCAGGCTGCAACCATGGTGCATCGTCTTCCTCGATGGCTTTAAAACGCAGCTTTGCAATTGCAAGCTCTCGAATCAAGGTCTCAATGATTCCCTTTGCATCAAAAAAGTCGATTGCTCTTGTATCTTGATTCCAAGCCTCATCGCACCATGCCCCGGTTAAAACACAGGCAAGACGATTGGGCTCCTTGGGCTGAGGCTGGCCCTCAACACCCTCAAAAATAGCGCCTGTTTCATACAAGTGAACATTCGAAACTCCCCTGCTCTGATTGTGAGCAACGGAGCGCAAAAGGCCGGGAATCAGCGTGTGGCGCAAAACTCCCATCTCCGAACTAAGTGGGTTGATGATCTGCACATCAAGGGCATTCGTAATAGAAGTCATGCGAGAACGCTCAAGATCGTCCGTTGGAACAAAGGAGTAAGTTAGAGTCTCGTTAAGCCCGCAGGCACGCATTATTTGACCAATCTGTTCACTGCGAATTTGTGACTCGGTATATCCACCACCTGTACCTGTAAGGATGGTATCGGGAACCTTTTCGGTACCCCACAGGCGCAAGACTTCCTCGTATAGATCGATCTCGCGAACTAGGTCTGGCCTAAAAGTAGGAGCGATAACTTTCATACAATCCGGATTGCTCGAATCTAGTTCACAACCAAGACGCTCAAGCGCATTGACCATAAAGTCGTTGGGGATGTCATCTCCCACCAAAGCGCGCAACCTATCCGGGCGAAGCTCGAGCTGCGGGCGCTCTGCAGGCAAGGGGTACTCATCAACAACTCCCTTACAAACTGTTCCCGAACTCACCTCGGCCATTAAAGCTGCTGCATAGGAGCTAAACAGATCGCAGGTAGCAGCATCCACGCCTCGCTCGTAGCGTGCAGACGACTCGCTAAACAACTGCAGATTGCGGCTTGTACGCGATGTGCAGCCGGGGTCAAAGGTTGCAGATTCAAGCAAAATCGTATGAGTCTTCTCTGTGACCTCGCTATCAAGGCCTCCCATAACACCGGCAAGTGCCACAGGCGTACCCGACGCAGGATCTGCGCCCTCGAAGGTGCAGGGCGAATTTCCGTCGGCAATAACAGTCATATCTGCAGTGAGTATCCTGTCTATGCCATCGAGAGTTGCAAAAGGCTCCCCTTCGTGAGCGCGGCGCACCACAACATGTGCCATGCCCTGCTCATCCTTGGCAAAGCAATCCATATCAAAGGCATGAAGCGGCTGCCCAAGCTCAAAGAGAATGTAGTTGGTAACATCCACAACATTGTTGATAGGGCGAGCTCCACTTGCTGTAATGCGTTCGGTCATCCACGCTGGAGTTTGGCCAATCTTTACATTCTCGATAACCCTAGCGGTATAGCGCGGACACCTCTGAGGATCTTCGATAGTAACCTTTACCTTTGACGAAACAGAAACCTCACTCTCAACTAAAACAGGTGGCTCAAAAGTGGTATCCACGTCGTAGATTGCGCCAAGTTCGCGAGCCATACCCAGCATAGACATGCAGTCTGGGCGATTAGGAGTGATTTCTAGATCTAGGATCGTATCTGCAACAGCAAGATAGTCGGCCGCTGGCATTCCAACAGGAGCATCTGCCGGCAAAATCATTATTCCTTCGTGATCAGAAGAGATACCAAGCTCGCGTCCCGAGCAATTCATTCCAAACGACTGTACTCCGCGAAGCTTGGATTTTTTGATCTTAAAGTCTCCCGGAAGCACAGCACCAATCATGGCAACGATTACTTTGTCGCCTGCCTCAAAATTCTGCGCTCCACAAACAATCTGTAGTGGCTCAGGATTTCCATCGGCTCCAAGATTAGCCTGGCCAACATCTACAGTTGTCACCCACATATGATCAGAATCGGGATGCCTCTCTTTGCTAAGAATCTGCCCCACAAATACGTGGTCGAGCGAATCTCCCGTGCGCTGAACACCCTCAACACCGGTGCCTGTCATGTCTAAGCTGTCACAAAGGGCCTTGATGTCATTGGCCTCTTGTGGCAAATCCACCATTGTTTTAAGCCACTTCATCGAAACAAGCATTGTTTTTGCTTACCCCCTAAAAAGCAGTTCTAGATTGTATTGATGTGGTTGGTGTCGGTGGCCGTTACCTAGAGTGGCCAGCGCCGTCACCTAGACTGGCTGTCACCCAAAGTGGCTG